>NZ_NRGT01000084.1:0-40837 GCF_002332285.1 Glutamicibacter sp. BW77
TGCTGCCCAGGACCCCCTTTTGGCCTTTTGCGCGAGGGCTACTCGCCAGCTCCCGACGAGTCATTTTCAAGAACGTGGTCCGACACCTTAGAAAGCGCGCGCTCAAGTGCAGCCCGCAGGATCACCGGTACGGTGATTTCCTCTGCCAGAGTCAGTAGGCCTTCGCGTTCAAAGGTGCGCAGGATGATTTCAACCTGTGGGACCGCGACCTCAAGGCTCGAAATGAGGTGGTGTTGCTCAACCGGCAGGTCGTCTTCGGAGGGGATGTGCAAAGCAAATTCGGTCCGCGGCGGCTTCGAAGAGGCAGCGTGGGTGAGAAGTCCGGCGACCATCTCCGCAACCTGGGCCTGTCCGGGGGTCTGCAAGGTATTGATCAGCACATGCGAGTAGATGATCTCGGCGAGCAGTTCCTTGATCAGACGAGCGCCAGCTCCGCTGGATGCAAGGAGTGCCTCGCGAAGTGAATCGGTCGGTACAGCCTGCGGTGAGCTGTAGCGAAGCATGGCAGTGCCGATAAAGGCATCCCAGTAAGCGGCCAAGCGGGGAATTGATGCCAAGTCCGCTACCACGGTTCCGTCTTCGGGCTCCCACGGATTCGCTTCTGGTGTACTGGATTCATCAACGGTGACCATGAGGCCCAGAGCTTCTGCTGCTTCTTGGAGCGTTTGCCCACTGATCATTCCTGTTGGATCACTCGGCTTGCCTTCGCCGACCCATTCAATCAGTTCACGTGCAGCATAAACGAATGGCATGGATTCTAAGACCGAGTTGGCTTCCTCGTCGTCCATGAATGGAACAACGATGGGTGAATCGCCGGCCATGCGAGAGAGAAACTCAAAAACTTCCTTGAATTCCTCAACGCTGCCGCCAAAATTCGCGGTGGTGCCCAAGAAAGTTAGGTAGTGCTTGAGGATGGCGGCGCTAGCCTCGGAGACTTCTTTGCCTATGGAAGCTAGGTGCCCCAGCTGTTCACCAAGAATGGTGGGGTCCAATGTGGTGACATCTACGCTCTTGCGTAGTTGTGCATGAGCGACCAACAAGGTGGTGAGACCTTCCAAGCCGGCGCGTGTTTCGCTTGATGGTTGGTCGTCAGCTTGAAAGTGGCGGAATAGCTGAGATTTGAACGGCTGTAAGGCCTGTCGAACTTCAGATTCAAACGGTGCGCTACTAGCCCCAGCTTGGCGTGCTGGATGGCCCGAGGAGGCCTTTTTCTTGGCGGGCTTGCGTGATGCCATGATCTGTTGTTGTTCCTTCGCTAAACGGGAAAAGGTCGTCACTTCCAGTCTACGCAGGACGCTCAAATCGACGTTGTTCAGTGGGAGCCAGCGTAATCGCGAGCCGGGGATAGCAAGGGGATACTTTCAAAGACCCGTATTTTCTACGGCAAAAAGTGAGAATTGCAGTTAAAAATACAAGTCACACAGATATGTGGTCGCCGTCACCGTTGAATCCTCAGTGCTCGTTGATTTTCCCTGCAGTTCGCGCGACAGTGAAGACATAAGGCTCTTTTGATGAGCTATAAAAGTCTTTTGAGGAGAGTAGCCCATGACGGTAACACCAGCACCGGATCATGTCGTAATTGTTGGTGCCGGATTCGTCGGATTGTCGACGGCTTGGTACCTGCAGGAAGCCGGCGTCAAAGTTACCGTAGTGGACCGTGGTGGTGTGGCTTCGGGTTCGTCGTGGGGAAATGCGGGCTGGTTGACTCCGGCATTGACCTTGCCTATCGCAGAACCATCAATCTTCTCTAATGGTTTGAAGATGATGTTTGACCCGGCCTCACCCCTATATATTCCGTTGAAGGCTGATGGAAAGCTCCTGCGCTTCCTTCTTGGTTTCACCTGGCACTCCACTCCTAAAAAGTGGGAAGAAGCCATGCGTATTTACTCCGAAATTGGTACCCACGGGTTGGATGCTTTTGACGAGATTGCCGAAGGCACCTCGGCTGGTCCTGGTGTGGCAGAAAAAACCAAGCCAGCAGATCCTTTTCTTACCGGTTTCACCTCGTTCAAGGACCGCGATGCGCTCCTGCATGAATTCGAGATGATTCAGAAGACCGGTGGTTCCGTGGACTATGAGTTGCTAAGCGGTGATGAACTACGCGCTATCGAGCCGACTCTCTCCAATAATGTTGCAGCTGGCGTAGCGATCAAAAACCAGCGCTACCTCAACCCACCAAAGTTCATGGAATCACTGGCCGAATCCGTTGTGGCCCGGGGTGGAGACATCATCGGGTCGTTCAACGTCACCGATGTGCGCGATAACGGTGGATCGGTGACCGTTATTGGCTCCGAGGGACGGGCGATCACCGCAGATCATGTGGTGATGGCTACCGGTGCATGGATGACCGATCTGGCTAAGAAGTTTGGTGTTAACGTGGTGGTCCAAGCGGGCCGCGGCTACTCGTTCACGGTTGAGCCAGAAAGCATGCCAACGCACCCGATTTACTTCCCTTCCCAGCGCGTTGCTTGCACGCCATTGGGGGATCGGTTCCGCATTGCCGGAACGATGGAGTTCCGCGACGTGAACCACAAACTGGAGCCAAAGCGCATCGAAGCAATTGTCGCCGCTGCAGCACCGGTATACCAAGGAATCAATTGGGAAAACCGCAAAGAAGAGTGGGTGGGAGGACGCCCATGCACCGCCGACGGCATGCCGTTGGTTGGACAGACCTCCTCTCCACGCGTCTCGGTGGGCGGTGGCCATGGCATGTGGGGTGTTGCGCTAGGCCCATTGACCGGCAAGATCCTCGCCGAGCAGATTACCGGGCAGGCCGTTTCCACCTTGGCGCGTCACTTCAACCCTTTGCGTAAGGGTTTCTAACCCCGCGCAAACATCTGATCGCTGAGGGCTCGGTTTTTCATTGTTGATCGATGATAAACCGAGCCTTTTGCATTGCGATTTTAGGTCCGGTAATTCCTGGAGCCTACTAGCGGGAACTGTACAGAACAGCGTGGACTTACAACCGGGGCTTTCGAAACCGCAAGTGATGGCGCAAAATCTTCAATGGTATTGCTACGACTCATTGAAGACTAGGCAGTTGGTTCCCAGCGTTCACGGAGCCAACCGATGGTCGCTTCACCCTGTGCTTGTTGGAAACTGCGTAGGGTGGGCAGACCAGACGGCGCGGGCTGCCGAGCACCATCTATGAAATATCCGGACATCCCGGCAAGAAACCCATCAATATTTTCTGCCGATAGCCCTACGAAAACTGGGTGGGTACCCAGGACGGATGCTACATCGAACCCGGCGTCATGCAAGCGCACATTTATGAGTACCGATAACGCATCAAACCATGGAGCCCCAATACACGCCCAAGGCCAATCGACGATGTAGGCGCCTTCTTCGGTCAGCAAAAGATTGTCTGAACGAATGTCTGAGTGCACCAAAGACTGCCCTTCGAGGCAAGATAATCCGGTGCGCGCACTGCCCTGAAGTCGCGGGAGATGATCAGCAATCCACGGATCTAAGTTCGATGGCATATCGATGTCGATGCGGTCCCACCCGGTGAACTCAGCAGCCACCTCGGTGTGCAACGCGGGCAGATGAGTCAAAGTGCTCGGTACCGGATGGCTTCCTAATACATGCAACGAATCGAGTACCCGTTCAAGTTCGACACGTGTCCACGGTGTCTTGGGATGGGAGCCCGGAATATCTTCAAGGACCAGTGCCACCCAGCCCTGTTTGTCATATGATCCTAGGTACTTCGGGACCGGCAATCTTCCGGGTAGTAGGGCAGAGATCTTCGCTTCGGCTCGAAGCAGCCGCGGCGTGACAGCATTTAGTGAGGTACCGACGGCTTTAACAAACGCCCTACGTCCGTCGGCGGTACGCACCCTGTCGGCCGTGCCAGGAGAAAACCCGCCTTGCTGGCCGTGCGCTTCAACGACCGGTGAGCCAAGTATGACTTCAACCGCATTACGGACATGTTCAGGAAGCTGCGCCCAGCTGATTCGCGGTGTCCACAGAGTATTCACGCTGCGATCCTTCTTTCACTGGGGCTTCGAGTTTAGCGGGCTCATTGTTTCCATAGGCCTTGTTCAACTAGGCATGACGAGACGAATCATTGGCAAGAATTGATTTGTAACCTTCGCGGTAACTTGGGAAACGTGGAATGAAACCCGACGCTAGAAGCCGCGCATTATTTAGTCGACGGTCCGAGGCGTTTCGCGACGCTGGAGGTTCCGTTGAGATTTCGGGGATTTTTGAGCCAAGTTCCTCGGCGAGGAAGCGATAAACGTCTGCGAGTTGCGCTGGTTCGCTGTCGGTAGCCAAATACAGTGCTTCGGCCTTTTGGTCTAGCGAAGCCACATGGACGATGGCTTGGGCAAGATCGTCGCGGTGAATCCGGTTAGTCCAGTGAGACTGCGTCGGTAGCTGGGCCGAACCTGAACGCACCAGATCGATCAGTCTGGTGCGTCCCGGCCCATAAATTCCTGGAGCGCGCAGAATTGTCAGTGGCAAACCACTTGCGGCCAGCAACGTCTCGGTATCGGCGAGCACCTGCGCGGTAGGACGGGCCGGTGCAAGGGGCGCGGTCTCATTGACCAGTTGCCCCTCGGAACCGCCAAGGACCGCCGAAGAGGACACATAAATGAGTCGTTTGAGGCGTGGGCAGGAGACTTTTAAAGTATCAATTAATCGGTGCGCTGTATGCAGATAGCCTCGCTCATATCCGGTCACATCACGGGTGGCAGGTACCGGGGTGAAGAGGACAAGATCAGTTTCTGGATCAATCTGAGGCCAAGAATCCGCTTTGAGTAGGTCGACGTTATATCCGGTGAAGACCGCCGGGAGCTTCGAGCTATCACGACGCCACGCGGTGACTTGATGTCCGGCGGCATGAAAGCGTAGTCCTGCCTCGGTCGCGACATCTCCACAACTGATCAAAAGTATTTTCATCTGGCACCTCCAACGTAGCGAGACACCCGAAACGGTGCCTTCCTTCTAACCATAAAGCGTGACGTGGCGCGCGTTAAACGTGAAGAAGCCGAAGGTGCAACACAAAACTCGATAAATCGATAAAATAGGGTGGTTGTATGCCTTTGGCCGCCGGTCGAATGATCGCGGGGTGCGGGTAAAAAGCCGAATCGGGCGGATTGGCTCAAAACGATCACCATAAGGGGTGTAAGAAGATTCGTTCTTCAATTTTTCGTAAGGTCCATCCAGGCACGGCAGTCCTTGAAATTCTGATGGTTGCGGCACTAGTTGTTGTGCTGGTTGCCATTGAACCGACCGGGTGGGATCTATCAGTATATCGCGAAGGTGCGTTGACGCTATTGCGTGAACCCGAAGCCCTTTATGGGCCGTTCGTGGGTCCGGTGAATTCGCCTGGGCTACCGTTTACGTACCCGACATTTGCGGCTATTTTGTTCTTGCCGATGGCATTTTTCCCCTACTGGGTATCGGTTACGCTCACCATGGCTGCCTCGATTATCCTGACTTTTTTTGTTGCCAAAGACTTGGCCACACGAGTGGCGGGAAAATGGCCTGCACTTGATTCGGTGCTCACGCCGCTGACCTTGACCAGCTTAATGCTGATGTCGGCTCCCTTCCGCGACACCGTATGGTTTGGACAGATCAACATCTTGATTCTCGGTGCCTGTTACCTCACCTTCGTGCGTTACAAGTCGTTGATGCCGTTTGTGATTGCCGTAGGAATCTGTGCCGGGATCAAGCTGACGCCGATCGCGTTTTTGATCCTGCCCTTTGCCATGCGTAAATGGCGTGCGATGTTCGTTGGAATTGCTACTTTTATAGGCACCCAGCTTGTAGGCCTAATTTTCCAGACACAGAACACCTTGGACTATTGGCTGGACGTGGTGCAGGATCCATCGCGGGTAGGAAACGTGGGGTATATCGACAACGTATCTCTGCAAGGACTGCTTGAGCGGCTGAACGCACCATCCTTGGTGTGGCTCATCTTGGCGCTCGGTGTAGGGCTTTCTTTTGTTGCCCTGCTGTGGAAACTCTATGGGCACCAAAAACCTGTGGTGTTGCTCGGCATTGCTTCCGCCTGCCCCTTGCTTGTATCCCCGGTGAGCTGGTCCCATCACTGGGTCTGGTTGCCGGTCATCACGTTTGCGTGGGTTGTCGTAGCGTTGGAGCTCAAGCCGGTACTGCGACGCACGATGTTCGGTGCGTTGGCTCTGAGCTACCTGATTCTGTCGATTGGCTCTAAACAAATTGTGGCTTTTGCCGGATATTTCCCGGATGGAGAACTGCCCGCCTGGTGCTATGTATTACCCGCGGTGCCGGTGCTCACCCAACTCTTATGCCTTGTGATTGCTCTGGCGAACACCAAAAGAATCGTGAACAGCAAGCCTGTTTCGGCGCCAACCCTCAGCTGAGTTTAGTTATCACACACGCACTGTACAATTCTTAGTATTCGAATGTTTGTTCTAGCTAAGGGTGGTGTCTAGATGCGGGATGCCGAATCAGTGATGCCTCCAGGAGCAGCCCAAGGGCCGGTGCAGGCCGTTTCCGCGATGGGGTTTCCATCCCCAGCGCGTGACTATTTTGATGGCGGGCTGGATCTGAATAGGTTGCTCGTTCATGATCGGGTTGCCACGTTCATCATGCGGGTATCGGGTCACTCGATGCACTCTGCCGGAATTTATGACGGCGATGAGATCATCGTGGACCGTTCCCTGCCGGTTAAACACGGCACCATGATTGTGGTGAGCTTGAACGGGCAGATGCTGGTACGCCGGTGGCAGACAGAGGGCTCACAAGTGGGATTACTCAGCGATGAGTCACCGTTACCGGTGCTCCTCACCGAAGGAGACGAAGTTGAGGTCTTCGGCGTGATCACTAGGTGTCTGCACTATGTCCGCTGAACCGCGAACATCCGGGCACAGTGATCACGTTGCTTTAGTAGACGTGAATAACTTTTATGTCTCTTGCGAACGCATCTTTGACTATTCTTTGCGTAATCGTCCGGTAGTGGTGCTCTCCAATAATGATGGTTGCGTCGTCGCCAGATCACAGGAAGCCAAAGACCTAGGAATAGCCACGGGCGAGCCATTTTTTAAAGTACGCCGCCTCATGGACAGCCACAATCTTGCGGTGCGTTCGAGTAACTACGAGCTATACGGGGATATATCGGCACGGGTGATGGAACTCCTGGGCCGCTTCGGCACCTGGCAGGAAGTGTATTCCATCGACGAATCATTTATCGGCCTTAACGGAACGCTGGAACAAGTCCGTGACACTGCCGTGCAGATCCGCGCCGCAATTACTCAGTCGATCGGGGTGCCGGTCTGCGTAGGGGTATCTGCGACTAAAACCCTTGCTAAATTCTCTAACCACATCGCCAAACACAATCCGTCTATGGACGGAGTGTGCATTGAACAGTTGATGGAGCCGGCGCTGGTATCCAGAATCATGTCGCAGGTTCCCGCCACAGATGTGTGGGGCGTGGGCAAAAAGACCGGTCAAAAATTGACTGGGATGGGTGTTCAAAGCATTGCCCAGCTCAAGGCCACCGACCCGCAACTAATCCGCAGGAAGTTCTCTGTCGTATTGCAACGCACGGTGATGGAGCTCAACGGGCAACGCTGTATCGGGCCGGTGGAAGAGCGTTCGGATAAGGGCCAAGTAATGTTCACCCGTTCCTTCTCCACCCCTGTGCGAACACGTGAAGCGATGGATCAGGTGATGTCCATTTACGCACAGAAAGCAGCAAGCCGTCTGGCCAGCGAAGGCCGTTACGCTAGCTTGCTCACGGTCACCGCAGGAACCAGCCGCTTTGCTACCTCGGCCGCATCATTCCCTAGCGCCCAGATACGACTAGTCAGGCCCACCCGAGATCCAATTGTGCTCACAAAGATCGCAGTAGCAGCGATGAACGAGTTGATGGAGCCAGGAATCGACTACGTCCGTGGCGGAGTGATCCTCTCCGGGCTGAGCGAACACCCCGGAGTCGATGAGCTAGACCTAGGACTACTAGGCTCAACATCGGCTGAAGAATCCGAAAAAGTAAACGTCAGTGATGTCGTGCAGCAGGTCTCCCAACGGTTTGGCGCAAAGGCTATTGGCCTGGGCAGTGCCGGCCTGGCCAAAGCGCCGGAATGGTCTATGAAGCGCGAACACATGTCACCGCGCTACACCAGTGACTGGGACGAACTCTTTACCGTGCAAGCATGAAGGTTTTGGTGACACAATAACGTTCATGTCTACTGTGCTGCGTCGAATGGTGGGGCTGAGCTTGCTCGGCACACTTCTACTTAGTGGTTGTACGGCCCCCGCAGAAAACGCGGAACAGCCTACTCCGAGTACTGCCGGGCCAACTCAGCCCAGTTCACCAAACCCCTCGAGCTCCGGATCGGCTATTGAGCCTTCGGCTACAGCCAGCTCGGCCAGCCCCACACAAACGGACCCGGAAGCTGAACTACAACAGCAAGCGGTGGCGCTCGCCGACTCGATGAGCCTATCTGAACAGGCGCGGAGCTTGGTCATGGCGGGTGTCTCGGCAGACGGCGCCTCAGCGGCACACATCGCTTCGCTGAAGAAGTCGGGAATCTCTAATGCTTTCCTTCGTGGCAGGTCGCAGCTCTCGCACTCCAAGATTTCTGGCAGTGTGCGCAAACTCCACGAAGGTTTGGAAACCAACGTTCCCGATGGACTACCTGTCTGGGTAGCCACCGACCAAGAAGGTGGCTTTGTCCGGGTGCTTCAAGGGACCGGATTCACCAAGCTACCCACCGCATTAGAACAGGGTACTTGGTCCAAGAAAAAACTACGGTCGAATATTTCCACGCTCGGTACTGAGTTGTCCGAGGCCGGGATCAACGTCAACCTTGCCCCGGTAGCCGACGTGGTGCCACAGAGTTTGGGCACGGGCAACGCACCTATCGGGAAATTTGGACGGCAGTACGCCGATAATTCCGCGGATGTTGCGTCCGCGATTTTGGTAGTGAACCAAGAACTCAGAGATGCCGGAGTGCACCCGGTGGTCAAACACTTCCCGGGATTGGGCAGAGTAAGCCTGAACACCGATACCCATGCCCAGGTTACCGACACAAAAATCGGGGCGGAAAGCACCGATCTAGAACCTTTTAAGGCCGCCATTGAGCAGGACCTCGCGTGGATCATGATTTCAAACGCCAAATATACGCAACTGGATAAAGACAATGATGCACCTTTTTCAAAGAAAATCATCACCGGCTTGCTGCGTGAAGACTTAGGGTATGAACGCTTGATCATCTCCGATGATCTGTGTGATGCGAAACAGGTTTCCGCGGTGCCGGTAGGACAACGTGCGATTAAATTTGTTCAAGCCGGAGGCACGATGCCTTTATGCGTGGATGAGAATAAGTCGCTGACCATGGCGAGCGCCCTAGCAAAGCAGGCAGCAAAAGATGACAAGCTGGCGGCGCAGGTCCGCGAGGCGGCAACGCTGATTCTGGCCGAGAAGCTTCGCGAGAACTCATAAATTTTGTCTGGCTTGTTGCCGGATAAAGCTATTTTGGGCAAAGAGAAGACCCGGGCGGATCCCTACTCGCTAGGGAACGCCCGGGTCTAGCTTTTTGGTCTGCACGCTTACACGCAGACGCTGAGCTCAGGAAAGATTAGCCTTTTCCTTTGCCTTTCTTATCACCCTTGGTGATGTCCAAGACCTGTGCGCGGTCGCCGGTCTCGTTCTTCTTCTTTCCGAGCTTTCCGGTGCTGTTGTGCAGGTGCAGCAGCAGTGCCTTGGAGGCAACGGATGGATCCGCCACGGTCACCGGAATGTTGGTGCCCTTCAGATCGGTGAAGACGGTGCCCTGAGCCCCAAAATCAACCTGAGGTTCGGCAACGTTGAACTTGACCCAGTCGGTCTGATCCACGGGGATCATCGCGCCCTGATCGTTGGTGTGGTACCAGGAGTAGCTCGAAACACTGTAAGAGATTTCGGCTGAAGTCTCATCCAGTCCCAGTGCGGCAAGTGATACCGGCAGGATCGCTACGTTGGTGTCGAAGCTGTTGGTATCAACATCTCCGAGCACTCCATTGACTGGCTGCAGGTCTACCTGTGCACCGGTCGTCAGGTCGAAGGTGGCTGCTAGGTCAAGGTCGATTCCGTCAAGTGCGGTCGTGAAGGTCACGAAGTCGGCTTTGCCGTCACCGTTGGTATCGATGTTGACGTCCAACTCGGTACCGCCGGCAAGGTGTGCCCAGTTATCCCAGGTGGAGATGCCGATGTTCAGTAGTCCATCGGCCATACCGGTTACCGATGCGGTGCTGGCTGCGCCAACGTGCTGCAAATCCATCGCGCGGGCTGCTGGAACGCTGTCCATCGACTTAGGACCGCGCTCGCTCGAAGCACCAAGTTCAAAGGCACCCAGGAGGGAAGTGACCGAGGTGGCCCCCTCGCCTACACGGATATCCTTACCCTTGAGTTTCAGCTCGGTGGTGTTTGCACCCTTCTTCAGCTTCTTGACTGAAGCGGTCATATCGGCTGCGAGTTTAGGTGCTGCCTGCACTGGAACACGCAAGGTGGGAGCCGTTGAACTGGTCAACTCAACGCGGCCACTAGCATCTGATACCCAGGCGCGGGCCAGACCCTGCTGGGCGGTCTCCATAGTTGGGTCCAAAGTCTTGACCCACTTCTTGGGATCCACCTGCAGAGTAACCTTGACCCGAGTCTTGGCACCTGGTGCCAAGCGCACGCTGTTGCGATCTAACGAAAAGCTGGTGCCAGGAATCTGCGTAGCGGGCACGTAGTTGACCTTGTAGGTCTGGGCCTTGTCGCTGGTGTTCTCTACGGTGATTGAACGTGTGTCGGAGAATTTCTTCTTACCGTCAATTTCAAGGACACCGAAGACCACGCTGGTCAGATCTGCTGCCTTCGAATCGTAGGCAATGGCTGGGGTATCAAGTGCTGCCTTGGCCATGACACGGCCCGAGCCAACACGGTTTGGACCGTAAGCCTCGCCATTAGCCGCAAAAACATCCGCTGCTGCGGTGTTCATGATGGTGCTCTTGGCTTCGGCTGCGGTGAGGTTCTTGCCCTGCATGACCAGTGCTGCCACGCCGGCAACCATTGGGGTAGCCATCGAAGTGCCGGACATGACCGCTGGTCCGTTACCGGTTCCAACGCCAACCGAGCCGATCTGCGTGCCAGGTGCTGCAACGTCGGGCTTTACTACGCCGTTAGAGCCGTGCACGCCTCGTGAGGAGGACGAATTTAAGGTGTCCTTGACGCCTGATTCGCCGGAAGCAGCGCCAACGAAGGAAGCATCTAAGGTGACTTTCAGGTCTCCTGCCTCGGCGGCTGGGCGTAGCTTATTCGAGTAGTCCAAGGTGAACTGTGCACCTGGGATATTCGCGTTGCCTGCGATGCCAGCATCAAAGAGGTTAGTTTCAGCATCTAACAGGACACCGGTGGCACCGGCGGCTTCGGCGTTGTTGAAGCGTGCGCCGGATCCACAAGGGAACTCGCCGTCTTCGCTCCACTGCAGCCAAACCCACTTTCCTTCCAGCGAACCTGATTCAAATTCTGTACAACCAAAAGCGTTGTTGGCCGGAGCCATTACTACGTCACCGCTCAAGTCGGCCGGGTCAGCAGAAGTGTAATTGAAGTTTGACGAGTACTGGCCTGCGGCGGTACCGGCAACATCGTCAGGCGCATCTACTTGGACCTTATCCAAGGTGACCTGGGATCCCACGGTGTTTGCGACGGTCAACGAGGAACGAGAGTTACCAGGTGAGCCGCCAACGTCGGTGACATCACCAGCGTTACCCGAAGCGATGACCGAAAGGATTCCAGCTTCAGAAAGGGCATCGACAATGTCATTTTCTGGGTCTTGAACCGGTGAATGATCCGAGCCGAGGGACATGTTGACCACATCGGCGCGGTCAGAGAAATCTCCGTCACCGTTTGGATCAAGCACGTAGTCCAGTGCCTGCCCCACCACCGAGGATGAACCACCGCAACCGAAGACGCGGATACCAATTAGTTGAGCTTCGGGAGCGGTGCCCGGGCCAACCTTCATTTTGGCGACTTCATCGGCGGTCAGTGAGGAGTAGTCACCTGTGAAGGTGGAACCGTCGGCGTTAACGCCGTAGCCGGCCGCCGAGCCTGCAACGTGCGAACCGTGACCTGCAGCTTCGCAGTCCAGTGGATTCGGGTCTGGGTTAGGGACTGGCTGGTAATCCGGGGCGTCGGGGTCAGCGTTGTAGTCGTCGCCGACAAGATCCCAGCCACCAATGAACTTCTTGCTGTCGATCAATCCGGAATCCGCGGTAGGCAGTTCTTTGGAAGCCTGCGCCTTCTTGTAGCCCTCAATGGTGCCTGGTCCACCAAAGCCTGAGTGGGTGTAGTCAATGCCCGTATCGAGCACTGCGATCTTCACGCCTTCACCGGTAGTATCTAGCGCGGTCCATGCGTCCAACGCTTCGGTGTCAATGACCGCACCGCGGTTAGAAGGAGACTTGGGCACGATGGCGCTGATCTTCGCGACATCTGTACGTTCGGCTAGCGCACGGAGCTCTTTGGCATCACCGGTGAGTGCAACGCCTCTCAATGCGTTGGAAGTTGTGTAGATAACCTCGGATTTAGCTTCCTTGGCCAGCTCTTTACCCTTGGACTTAACCTGGGCACGGACAGATTTAACCTTGTCCTTGTCTTTTTTCTTACCGGACTTTTTGACCTCTTTGTATGCGCCGTCGCCTTCGAGCTGAACGAATACCGAGACCTCGCCGGTGGCCTTGGCTAGTTGCCCGCTGACTTTTAGTCCTGAAAGTGTCTGGCTTTTGACGATGGGCAGTGAGGCTGCATTTTCACCGTCGGACGGTTGGGGGATGTTGGCAGCTGATGCCGGGCCTGTCATTGTGACAGCCAACGCTAAAGCGGTGGCTGAGCCCAAGATGAGCCGCGGCAATCGTGGATTGCGCCGAGTGACCATGATTCTCCTAGCTGAGCTGAAAGCGGGATGCTTTCATGTGAAGATGCAACGGTTTCCACTCACAGCATGAAGGTGCGTATTGAGTGATGACCGGAGCCGACGTCCGCTAAAACGCCGAGTCTCCTACTGTGGAATCTTAGGTGACCCACGTCATATATCAAGGGGTTATTGAATAGTGATCTTTGGGAAAGAAAAGTATTCTGCACTTGCTTCATATTCAAAACCGCGAATCACCAAGCAAAACAGCGCCTACTCAGCACCTAGTGGTCGAGGACTTTTTAGATATTTTTAATCGATTGTTACCAGTGGGTAATGGTTTCATTGCTTAGTCGCGTTCAAATGTGCGCAGAGATCGCGGGGCGGGGTCGTGAATTTAGAAATAGCGGGCGCCACATACTCCGCTAGAGCATGCTGCGCCCGCTAAATGAACTTAAATCAGCTAACTGAAGTGGCGGTTAAACACGGCCGATAAAACTGTTCACTCTTTCGTCGAGCAGTTCGATACGTTCGGCAACAACTACCATCGGGTCAGGGTAAATCGCGTTCTTTGGAGGTGGAATGCGCACATTGGTTGAGCATTCAAAGTTGGAGCAAATCATGGTGCCCAAGGTGTCACCGTCGCGTCCTGGTTGGCCTGCCCGCCGGGTGCTGAACACCCCGACGTAACAAGGAATATTCACGTCTCGGCACATGTCGCACATGGCCAGGCTGCTACGCTTTCGTGTCCCATCTGCTGAACGCAGCAATAGTGCCCGCGTTTGGCCAGCAGCGTTGCTGTGGACAAGATAACCACGCTGTGGCATTTTGGGATCGCGCCATCCAAGGTACTCAAGATTTTCCCAGTCCAACGTCGCAAAATTTTCTGGCAACGTTAGCTTCTTCGTTTCACTGCGAGAGGCATTAACGAAGGCGGAGCGAATGGTTTTTTCTGACAGTGGCTGCAAGGCAGGTCCTTAAAATGTGCTGCGCGCACTCAGGGCGCAGGAAAGTTGTGTGGAAGAAGAATGTCCCATCAGCAACGAATTCACAAAAGGTAGCACAAATAAGCACCAGCAACGCCGGCGGCGTTGGCAGTGGAGTTTTGGAAGCTACCCGTCCGTCGAGGGGACGAACGGGGCAGGTGTCAAAGTGGCTTGCATAGCCGACCTCCCTACCGCGTGCCCGGGCACACAACGTCTTGACAGTGTGAGCTCCAGAGTTAAATCTGGAGTCGTGATCTTTTAATCATAACAAAGGCCACACCCAACCGGATGTGGCCTTTGTCGCTTGCGATATCAGGCGCCTTAGCGCCGGCCGCCCTGCCATAGCGCGTCAAAGGGGGTGTTTCCTGAGACGCGGTTTCGGATACCCTCGGTGACAAAGGCTTTCGCGGTGCGTGCAGCTTCCAACGGAGTTGCACCCTTCGCTAATTCGGCGGTAACCGCGGCGGCCAGTGAGCAGCCGGCTCCGGACACAGCAACTTCGCCGATCTTTTTCTCACGGAGTACTTCGAGCGTGGTTCCGTCGTAGAAGACGTCAATAGCGTCCTCGCCGGCAATGCGTACGCCGCCCTTGGCGAGTACGGCTGCCCCCGAAATCTCATGGATTTTCTTGGCAGCGGCAATGAGGTCATCCTCGTTATCGATCGAAAGCCCGGAGAGCTGTTCGGCTTCGAAGTGATTCGGGGTGACGAAGCTAGCCAATGGAAGCAACGTCGATTTCAGGGCCTGGTCAGTATCTAACGCATGGCCTGGCTCCTGACCCTTACAAATCAACACTGGGTCAAGAAGTACGTTGTTCCATTTCTGGGACTGCAACGCGGTGGCGACGGTGTTGATCGTGGCTGGCGAGCCCATCATGCCGAGCTTGACAGTGCCAAGCTGACCTTCGTAACAGGTCTGAATGGCTTCGAGCTGATCTGCAATGACCTGCTGATCTACTGGAACGAAGCGGTGGTTCCAAGAGTCCTTTGGATCAAAGGAAACGATGCATGTCAGCGCAACAATGCCGAAGGTGCCGAGCTCCTGAAAGGTTTTCAGATCTGCTTGCGCTCCGGCGCCTCCGGTTGCTTCCGAACCGGCAATAGTCAAGGTCAGGGCTGGGCCTGAGGTATTTGATGAAGTAGTCATAGTCCCATTTGAAGATAGTACGGAATGTATTGGTGTTTAGCTTTGCTGCCAGATGCTGATACTAGTAGCTTTTGACCAGCCCTCGGTCATCGAACCCAGCTGGTCCGCACTAGCAACGAGCAAAATCCACGGCAGTCCGTGACTGTAGGCAGCCCCGGCAAAGTTTGCAAGTACCGCACGACGTACCAAGTCCGGATTGGTTGGCGCCTGCAAATCAGGGTCTGAAAGAAGCCCATAAGTTGATCCGTAATGCATGCGTCCACGGGCTACCGGGCGGTCGAATTCAGCGACTTCCACGACGTCGTAATTGTCCATGGGCGCTTCAAAAACGCTTGAGGTTTCCGCGAGTTTGACTACCTGCTCAACATCATCTGGTTTTGCAGCCAGCAGATTCATCGCGGAAGTTTCATTCCAGCCTGCCGCTTTAAGCGATTCTGCAACCTCCGTATTTGGTGCCCCGAGCAAGATCAGACGACGGTACTCGCTACTTGGGCTCCAACCGCTGGTCGGCCAATAACGTAGAAGTTCCGGGTCTTCACCATTGATGTCAACGGAGCGTAGCTGACCGGTACTCGGGAATGTGGCAATGCGATCGCGGAGCAGGGCATAACTCTCGGTCCACTGCGGCAGGGGAGTCGCGTTTCCGCTCATAGTGACATTAGCTCCTAAACACCTTGAAAATAATGGATCGGTACCTTCGACTTTACGCCTTAAAGATCGTGAATATGCAACGGCGAAGCCCGCGTGCTGATAGGTACTTATCGTGAGCTAGCGCAGGGTCTATTGCGCAAGGGGCAGGTAGCTGGGAAGACCCGTGTGCGCCTACGGAAATGGTAGCTAAGAGGCTTTGGCTTTGCTGGACCGATGTTCATAGGCAGATTCAACGGTCGAGGTTGTTCGTTCCTGTATGGAACTCGCACCTGAATCCATTAGGGAGAGCACATCTTCAAAGAGCGAACGTACTACCGGCAGTCGGCAGAGGATGGCGAATTTGCCAATAACCGGGGCTATGCTGCGCATCAGCGCACGTGAACGGCGCTGATTGGGAGAACTGTCGTAGGCCCAAGTCGAAAAGATCTGCCGTGACAGCAGCCAGAGAAATCGGGGTAAATCACGCCGGATTGCCAGCGGGGGAAGCGGACGTGCTCCAACAACAACGCTTTCCCATAAAGTCATCTCGATCTGTGTGAGTTCGCTATTTTCGAGGTCTCTTGAGAGTAAAACCTTGAGAAAGGATGGCCCGAAATCGTGGTATTTCTCCATCACCTGCACGCTGGCGTCGAAGGCAATGCGGATATTCGCCTCTAAGGTGTTGCCTTCGTCGAGTTGTGCACTGCATAACTCAAATTGCTCGGTCCGCAGCGCGATGAGCAGTTCAAGAACTATGTCTTCTTTTGACCCGAAGTAGTAATAAGCGTGTGAAAGTGAAACTCCGGCACGCAGCGCGATAGCACGCATGCTGGCGGCCTGATATCCGTCTTCGGCAAACGCGTCCAAAGCCGTGCGCAGTAGTTTGGCTTTGGTTTGTTGTCCTTTGCCGGTGCGTGGCTGATTCAGCGGAGTTGGCTGGCTAAGAGTTCCCATACTCTATTGAGTGTATCTAAATATTGAACGCGTTCAAAAAGCTCTCCAATTTGCTGCAAATGATGCGGGTCGAGTCACGACCATTTTTCTTTCCTCGAATTCATATTTTGAAGAGTGCAAGGTGAGATGGAAGATTAAGTATTTTGTGCTTCAATAAACCTAGTTACCGTGAAGTAGGTCACTGGAGTGGGTTGAGGTCTTCATGGGATACTTACTAGGTAAGTGCTAATACAGCGGGACAGCGCTCCGGCACATCATGACAGGTCAGCAAACTATTGTTGATTAATCAGGTGTCGGTCCATGCGGAGTCTTGGCGAACCACTTTTAACGAGGAAATTTTTATGGGCGAACCGAACGCCAAACCAATAAGTACCCGAGCCTCCAAAGCGATATTTGCCAGCGCCGGATCTCCATATTTTTCTGCAGTGCTCGCGCTCATGGGCGCCATAGTCATACTCTCCAATATCGGAGCCTCAAAGGGCGTGACTATCGGGCCGTTCATCACCGATGGCGGTTTCTTCCTTTTTCCCCTGGCCTACATTCTTGGCGATGTGATTTCGGAAGTCTATGGGCTCAAAGCTGCTAGGTGGTCTATCCTGGTCACGTTTGTACTAGCGTTCTTTGCGGTGTTCGCCTTTTGGATCATGATTCAGTTGCCGTCGGCCGAATTTTACGACGGGCAAGAAGCTCTCGAACGTACGCTAGGACCTATCTGGCAGATTGTTCTGGCATCAGGCTTGGGCTTTCTCGTCGGACAGCTGGCCAACTCGTGGGTCTTGGTCCGTATGAAGCAACGATTTGGCGAACGTGGACTGGTAGGCAGGCTCATCGGGTCAAGTGGTGTCGGAGAATTCCTTGATACCTTGATTTTTTGTGCCGTGGCGGCACCTGTCATCGGAATCACCGATATGCCTAACTTCATCAACTATGTAGTGGTCGGATTCGTCTACAAGACGGCGGTGGAAATCATCTTTGTACCGGTCACTTCGCTAGTAATTCGTTGGTTCAAGAAGCGTGAACCAAGTTATGCAGCACCCGCACCAGGTGTCTAAACTCGATTTTCAATCAGCAGTTAGGATGACAGCCAAGTAACCTCGTGCTCGCTAAGCTAAATAAATGAGCTCAGGCGACAGGCAAATCGAAACCGACGAACTGCTGATTGGCTATGCAGGGCAGGCTCTTTGTGAACCAATTAGTTTCTCCGTGCAAACCGGAGTCGGGTTGGGGATTATCGGTCCAAACGGGAGCGGTAAATCGAGCCTCATTCGAACCGTGTTAGGACTGCAACCAGCGGTTTCCGGGACTGTCATTTATTGTGGTTCCCCCTTAGATGAAGGTTCGGCGCGGTTTCGTCAGGCAGTCGCCGTCCAGGTCACCGACGGTGTGTTTTTTGAAGAATTGACGGTGGCTGAACATCTTGAAATGGTGGCCCGTGGTCATCGGATCAAAGCGTGGCAGGCAGCGGTCGACAACGAGCTAGAATTTTTTGAACTCACTGAAGTGACGCAGCATCTACCTCAGGAGTTATCGTCTGGCCAACGGCGCAAACTACTGTTGGCGGCCGCCTTGATCCGCCCGGCGAGCTTACTCATCTTGGATGAACCGGAGCAACGGCTAGACCAGCGCATTCGAACTAAGCTCTATCGAAGGCTTCGTCAATTGCGTGCCAAACAGGTAACCCTGCTCGTGGTTACCCACGACCCCCAGCTGATTCGTGAATGTCTTGACGAAGTAGTGCTGTTGGATGGCGATCAGGTGCAAACGATTGACGCGCAGTCAGGGGCGTTGTGGCTTGAACGCTAAACGAGCCTCCGAGGTAGAACAAACCTATGACCCCAGAGAACTGATCCGCACAGTCAAGAAACTTCGGGATCGCTCAGCCCGCATCGACGCATTCTCCGATGGGTATATCTGGGTGCTGTTAGCGGTTGTCGCACTGGTCTATTTGTTTAGCGCACTTTCCGGGGTGATCTTCGCGCTGCAAGGTGCAGCGGGAAATGCAACGCGACTGCCCAGCGCCGTCTGGGATTTACAGGAACTGACGGTGGCCCTACTCCCAGTCATGCTGCTGAGTTGTTTTAGGGGACTATTATATCTGGGCCCCTGTGGTCTGCGGCCCGACAAAGCCGCCTGGTGGTTACCACTAGCGGTGGATCTCAGAGGGATACGAAAACGTTCATTTTATAATGCACTCATCCTCGGCGCTCTGCTCAACAGCTTTATCGGAATCTTGTGGCTGGCAGGCCTCTTTACTCTTTCTGGTCGTTTTGAAGTTCAGGTGTTCTTCTTTGGTTTAGTTTTCTTCGCCGTGACGGGAACTTTGCTCAGCGCGATTGCAACTCATGCGCAAATAGCTGCGCAGGCGCGGGTAGTACGCAGAATCTGCCGTCTGCTCTTGACGCTCTTTGCTATGGGACTGAGCATTTCGTGGAGCCTGTTACTAACTGAGAACGCATGGGCCCAAGGTGCTTATGGGCTGCTTGGAGACCTGGCCTTTGACCAAGGTTTCTGGGCCTCTGGCTGCGTGGGGGCACTGCTGCTGGCAACCATAGTTATTTGGCAGGCAACGCGCAAAATAGACCAAGTGAAGGCCAATAGCCTACGACTGGCGGGGCAGAAACAGAATGAGCTTGTCGGTTCTTTGGCTCAAATGGAATTGAGCGGGATGCTACCGGCTACAGAATCCGTAGGTCCCCGATCAAGAAATTCTTGGCATCGGCCGTTGCGCCACCTGCCAGTGGTTCTCCAGATTCTTCTATTGCGATATCTGCGCGGAGGATATTGGCGTGCACCAGGAAACTTGGTATTGCTGACTGTCGCACTGGTTTTAGCGGTACGTTCCATCGCTAACACACTGGCAGTGACCGGATTTTTTGTGTTGCTGTTATGGGTGCTGACGGAGAGCTTCGGCCGGTTGAACCGCCCACTGGCCAGCGCGCCAGGGTTGGCACAGATGTTGAGCCAGCCGCGCACCGCCTTAGTCCGCCCGGCCATTGGATTCACGCTCTGCATGATTCTCGTAATTTTGAGCATCTGTTCGTTGCTTCCGTTAGCACTAGGCATGATCCCCACAGCGAACCTTGGATTTTGGGTCCTTGGCGTATTGGTGGCCGCCAGCGGTACGAGTGCTGCTGCCTGGGGCCGAGCCACGCGTGGAGAACGTGACTGGGAAGCACTGATTCTTGGTGCCAGCAATGAGATAAACACCGGTTCGCTGATGCTTATCGAACTCAGGTATTTCCTCCAAGCGGTAGCCTCGGGGCTGCCCCTGATCCTACTGTTGCTAACACCAGTCTCAACCGTGCCATGGGGAATCTGGGCGTTCGGATTGCTGTGCGCTTACCCGGGCTACGCGGCGCTGCGACGAGCCGGTGAATCAGCAACCTCACATCCGGTAACTAACGGCCAATAAAGCGCAACGGCGGGTATCGATGATTACTAAATTTCATCGATACCCGCCGTTATCAAAGAATGCAGTTAAAAGTTAGGCAGGCAGTCCTTGTGGATCGGGGTTGCCGGCGTAGTACTCCGACATGACCTTTGCCTTCAGCTCGAAGAAGCTACCGTCTTCAATAGCGTTGCGTGCCGAATCTACCAAGCTGACAGTGAAGTGCTCGTTGTGGATCGAAATGAGCGTGTGGCTGAGCAGTTCTTTGGACTTGTGCAGGTGGTGAATGTAGGCGCGAGTGAAGTTCTGGCAGGTGTAGCAGGAGCAGTCTTCAACCAACGGACTGAAATCGCGCTTGTACCGGGCACCGGAGAGATTAAACCGTCCGTGTGGCGTGTAGAAGGCGGAGTTCCGGGCCACACGAGTGGGAGAAACACAATCAAAAGTGTCTGCGCCATTTTCGATAGCCGTAAAAATGTCATCTGGCTCGGAAATTCCCAACAGGTGGCGTGGCTTGTTTTCCGGAAGTTCTTCGGAACACCACCCCACGATGGTGCCAAGGTTTTCTTTCTCTAGGGCGCCGCCAATACCGAAACCGTCAAAAGCCATTGCCCCGAGATCTTGGCAGGCCTTACGGCGCAGGTCTTCATATTGAGCACCTTGAATCACACCAAACAGAGCTTGGTACTTTTTGCCCGCACGTGAATCGGTCAGGGAAAAATGCTCAGCAATGCAACGTTGAGCCCACAATCGGGTGCGTTCCAAGGACTCCACCTGATAACCGCGGGAGTTCTGTAAGGTGGTCAGCTCGTCAAAAGCGAACATGATGTCGGCACCAATCTGGTGCTGGACGTTCATCGAAATTTCTGGGGAGAAACGGTGTTTGCTGCCATCAAGGTGGGACTTGAACCAGACCCCATCATCATCAACATTTGCTAGGCGTTCTTTGCCTGGAGCAACCGCGTCATCCGGGCCAGATTGGTCCACGGATTTCATATCGATGACCTTCTTGAAACCCGACCCGAGGCTCATTACCTGGAAACCACCGGAATCGGTGAAGGTAGGACCTTCCCAGCTCATGAACTTGCCTAGGCCACCGGCTTCGTCGAGGATGTCGGAACCGGGCTGCAAGTAGAGGTGGTATGCATTGGCAAGCACCGCTTGCGCGCCGAGCTCTTCAACCTGTACCGGGGTTAGCGCCTTGACGGTGGCTTTGGTGCCGACCGCAATAAAGGCAGGGGTTTTGATTTGACCATGCGGGGTATTGATCACGCCGGTACGGCCCAACATCGGCTCACCCTCCGGAGAGGTCAGGCGTGTACCCACCTCAAAACCGAACTCGGCTTGGCGGGAATGCGGGGTGCTGGGGTTAAAGTTCTTCTCGGACACGTAACCAGTGTGCCGTATCAGGTGCCGGGTGAGGAAAACGACAGCCCAAAAGTGAGCCAAAACCTAGCGTTCGACTTGGTCAAAGACGAATAATACTGTTAACGGCACTGTGTCGTAAACGACGGAAGGATCTAGTGAATTTCCAAAATTTTAAGGAATCCGCACGTTCCTTGGTGACCTTGGGTCCTGCTCGGAAAGATCACTGGATCGGTCTACGCACAGGTATCGGCGTCTTCGCGCCACTGATTTTTTTACTCCTCATCAACCGGTTAGACCTGATGGTCTTTGTGGTCTTTGGTGCGTTCACCGGCGTTTACGGTCGTGTTGATGGGTACTGGAATCGGTTGCGCATGCAGAGCCGTTCCGGACTGCTCTTCTTCGTCGTGATTGGGTTGGCGCTGTGTGCCTCCACTTTCTGGATCGACCACGATAACCCCGAGTTCAAGGCCTGGCAGATTGTCGGAGCCACCACGTTGGTAGCCGGTATCTGCTCCGTAATTACGGGATATCTGCGGTTGCGTCCAGGCGGCTCTCTGTTTCACATCTTCGCCTTCGCCGCAATTGCCTCGATTGCTAAGCCGGCGCCCTTTGGCGAAGCCATGTTTGCTGCGGCAGCTACGATTTTGTTGGCGCTGTTCATTGGCGCCAGTGGGGCCTTGGGTCAGTGGTCAAGTCTGTGGAAACGCACACCCTTGCCACCGCTGTCAGATAACGTACGCAAGGCGATCTGGTGGGAGGGTTTGTTCTATGTGCTCACCGCCGGCGTAGCTGGCGCATTAGCGAATATTGTCGGTAGTCAACTTGAAGCTGGCCACAATTATTGGGCAATGGTCGCCGCTGTGGTGCCGTTGGCAGGGCACACTACGGCTCTGCGCGTACGTCGCGGCGTACACCGTGTGCTCGGCACGTTGGCGGGCATGCTGCTCATCGCGCTGCTTATCGTGCTGAACCCAGCCGTGTGGATCCTCGTGGTCTTCATTGGGCTATTTCAGTTCTTGGCCGAAATGCTGGTAATGCGCAACTACTTCCTTGCTCAGGTATTTATTACCCCACTGGCTCTGGTAGGCACGAGTCTGATCACCGGGTTGTCCACCGCGGTGATGTATGACCGTGTAGTTGAAACGGTCATCGGTTCCGCGGTGGGCATCCTTGGTGTGCTCGTTGGTAGCTGGTTCGGCAAGCGCATGCGCCCGCGCCTAGGTGTTTCCGAGCAGGGTTAATAATGATCTACTTAAATATTGATTCCGACATGGGCTAATGCCTGTCGGAGAATATTTTCTCGACCCCCGGCGAACTCACCTTGAATGTCTTCGCTCAGCGCTTCGGCGGGGGAGAGCCAAGTCAGTTCGAGGGCGTCTTGACGCGGAGTTGATTCACCACGTACCGGAACGATATAGCACATCGCTACGGCATGCTGACGGTCGTCAGTCAGTCCAGTTTCACTGGGCGAGGGGAAATACTCAGCAACGGTGAAAGGTACCGGAGACGCTGGGAGCTGGGGGAGCACCATGGTGCCCAGATCCTTTTCAATGTGACGGATCAACGCCGCCCGAATCGTTTCTCGGTACATCACACGGCCGGAAACGAAGGTGCGTAACATCTGCCCGGACTCATCCCCGGTCAGTAGCAGGCCCACCTCGTTGACATAGCCCAGTGGATCGAGGCGCACGGGGATAGCCTCAACATAGAGCATCGGAAGACGTTGGCGGGCTTCGTAGAGGTCTTCTTCGTTGAGCCAGCCTGGATATGGGTCGGGCGTACGCACATTCATAGAACCATCTTCATACATAATTGCTTGTGTGTGGTGAACTTGGCGCTGTGTTGCGTAATTCACTGCCAATGCGCACCACCCGCTCTAGTGCGTAAAAAGTGTGAACTGTAGGATTAGTTGAGTCGTCTCATCAAATTTGGCGGCTTCTCTCCCCCGACTTCCCTCGGAAGCAGTGTCCTGCCTTGACGAACGCCCCAGAGCGCTTGAGCAAAAAGAATTTCACCACGATTGCGGTACTGATCGTATCTAGCTTCGTGGTCATCCTCAACGAGACCATCATGAATGTGGCACTGCCTGTGCTGATGGTCGAATTTGATGTCACCGCTGACGCGATCCAGTGGCTGGCAACTATCTTCATGCTCACCATGGCCGTAGTCATTCCAATGACAGGTTTCCTCTTGCAGGTGCTGAGCACCCGCAAGGTTTTCCTCTTGGCGATGGGCATGTTCGCCTTAGGCACCACACTGGCCGCGTTGGCGCCAGGTTTCGGAGTACTGCTGGTAGCCCGCGTCATCCAAGCCTGCGGTACCGCGGTGATGATGCCATTGCTGATGACCACGATTCTTGATCTGGTTCCGCCAGCACGACGTGGCGTACTGATGGGCAACGTCTCCATCGTCATTTCCGTGGCACCAGCCATTGGCCCGACGCTGTCCGGTTTGATTCTGCAGTACCTGTCCTGGCGTTTCATGTTCATCGTGATCATCCCAATTGCTATCTTGGCGCTGGTTATCGGCACCCCACGATTGGGTAATGAATCCGGGCAGGCAAAGACCCCATTGTCCGGGCTTTCAATCTTATTGGCGGTACCCGGCTTCGGTGGCCTAGTCTTCGGGCTGAGCCGGTTGTCTGCCGGTGGCGCCTCGGCACTAAATGTGGGAATCCTTATTCTTGCGGTGTTGTGCTTGGCAGCATTCGCATTCTTGCAGGGCCGATTGCAGCGCGAAGATAAAGCGCTATTGGACCTGCGCCCACTGACCTACCGCGATTTCACGCTGTCGCTGGTGCTGATGATGTTTGCGATGGTGGCATTATTCGGCGTAATCATTCTGCTTCCAATGTTCTTCACCAATGTGCTTGGAATGGAGACTCTGACTACCGGACTGGTCATGCTTCCTGGTGGCTTGTTGATGGGTATTCTGGCTCCATTTGTCGGCAGAATGTATGACAAAGTTGGTCCTCGTCCACTGGTAGTTCCCGGTGCGCTGGTGCTCACCGCGGTGTTATTTGCCTATGCATTGATTCTGGATTCCACCACGCCAATCTGGCTATTGGTAGTGCTGCACCTGGCGATGAGCCTAGGTATGGCACTGATCTTCACCCCGGCCTTCACCACGGCGCTCAACCCACTGCCACACCACTTGCACTCCCATGGTTCGGCCCTGCTCTCAACCTTGCAGCAACTCGGTGGCGCGATGGGTACCGCGTTGGTAGTCGGCGTGGTTGCTGCGACCACAGCTTCAAAGCTTGCTGCCGGAAGCGACGAGCTTGTCGCAACGGTGGAGGGATTCGCTCCTGGTTTCTTCGTGGGAGCTGCTTGCGGCGTGGGAATCCTGGTCATCGGTTTCCTGATGGGTGGCAAAAAAGAGCTTGCGGCTCAGGAGCCTGAAAACGCTCCGGCAATGCACTAATTCAGTTTTTATGGCGGTGCCAATGGCCATCGGATTCCGGGTTTCCCGGAAACTGGTGGCCATTTCCGTCTGAACAAATGCTAGGTATCCTAGACGCCACTGGGACAGTCTGGCTTGATGAAAAAGCGGCCAGGCTCATTCAAGCGGGCAGTTTAGGTGTTTAGTGCTGGAGCTCGCTCGTACCTCAGGAACGAGTTTGAATGGCAGTACCAAAATACCTGATGAACAGGAATAGTGTTGACGTATACACCGGCGTCACACTCTGAGGAATAGGAAAGAAAATGTCACTCAAAGAGCAGCTTCGAACAGACAGTATCACGCAGCTGAAGGCAGGTAACAAGATGGAACTGACCACCTTGCGCAATGTCTTGGGCGAAATTGAAACTCGTGAAAAGTCTGGCAAGACTCCTACGGAACTGAACGACGCGGAGGTGGAAGCGCTCATCCGCAAACAGGTTGCTAATCGCCATGAAACCGCGAAGACCTACACCGACAAGGGGATCTCCGATCGAGCTGCGGCTGAAATAGCTGAGGCAACGTTCCTTGAAGGATATTTACCTCAAGCTTTGAGTGATGATGAGGCTCGTTCGATTGTTGATTCGGTGATGGCTGAGTTGTCTGCCGAACGTGAGCTGACGATGAAAGATATGGGCTCCGCAATGAAGCTAATCAACGCTCAGGTCGCTGGTCGCTACGATGGTAAAACTCTTTCAACGCTTGTTCGCGCAAAACTCGCCTAAACATGTAATTGGTGGTCGGAAGGTAAACTTCTGACCGCCAATTTTTTTGGTTAACCTGAGGGCTGGGGTATGCGCCGGTAGTTGTTGAGGATCTTGTGCAACCGTTAGGGATCCAACGATGGCTTCGGCGTTTTGCCATCTCAACTAACGGATACTTCTCAAATCTCCTCGCGAAGGTTAGGCTAAATTTCACGTCAACAACGCTCAAAAGGGGATTTGATGGAACTGCGAGATACCGTCGCGCTCGTCACCGGAGGACTATCCGGTCTGGGACGAGCTACAGCACAAAAACTTGCCGAGAGGGCCACGCACGTGGTGGCGCTGGATCTTCCTCGTGAAGATGGTGATGAAATTGCGGCACAGATTGCTGCAAATGTTCGCTATGTTCCTGCTGATGTGACCCAGGCAGAAGATGTGGCTGCTGCGGTGCAACGAGCCACCGAACTCGGACACCTGAGAACCGTGGTGAACTGCGCAGGAGTCGCCACTCCAGGAAAGGTGCTCGGACGCGAGGGCGTTATTCCACTGCAGAAATTCGCTAAGGTCTTGGAAATTAACGTCACCGGTACCTTTAACGTGGTGCGTCTGGCGGCTGAAGCTATGGCACACAGCGAAGCGGTTGTCGACGCAAACGGCACCAGTGAACGCGGAGTGATAATCAATACCGCGTCGGTGGCCGCTTTTGATGGTCAGATTGGTCAGCCCGCCTATGCTGCTTCGAAGGGTGCGGTGGCCGCAATGACGCTGCCTTTGGCTCGCGAACTGGCAGCTCACCAAATTCGAGTGATGACTATAGCACCGGGAATCTTCCACACGCCCATGATGGATGGACTACCGCAAGCGGCTCAGGATTCGTTGGGCGCACAGGTGCCTCATCCGTCTAGGCTGGGACGTCCCGACGAGTACGCGGATCTAGTGGCGCACATTGTTGCCAACCCAATGCTCAACGGTGAAACGATCCGACTCGATGGTGCCATTCGGATGGCCCCACGTTAAGCTTCGGCGCGTAGCCCACGCTGGATTCGATGTTCTGCGTGAGCTATGTGGAACCGTCGGCTTTCGGCACAGATAAAGACGATTATTGCCATGAAGACCAATAACGCGGCAAACCATAGAGGTGCGCTTTCTTGGCGCCAAGCACTGAACGCGGCCGATAACATGCCGAGGCCGAAACCTGCGGCGAAGGCGTGACGGCCGCGTTCTGTCTGCGCGAATGCTGCCGCCAGCAGTGTCACCACAACACTTACGATACTGATCCCCAGTAAGTGTCCTGAGCTGTTCCAACCGGCGGCGGAGAGCCACAGTTGCACGGTGAATACCAGCGAAAAACCACTGAATAAGCTCACGGGTAGATCGGTGGCGATGCGCTCTAAATGATTACGCGCGGTATGTCGATTCATTTGGAGCATCCCATACAACCCGAAGCCGGTAGCCAAAGTTGCAAGTATCGCTCCTGGCCAAAGCAAAAAACCGGCGGTAAAGGTCAGTCCACAGGCCATCAACGCTGCGGCGGAGAGGCCATAGACGGTGATGGCTCGTTGCCTCCGTGAGGAAAGCTGATGCGGCAACACCGAATAAATGGCGCTGGCGATCATCAGCACCGCAATGGCTGGCCAGATGAATGCCAAAATTTGCGAGGTGTCCAAAATGTTTGTTCGGGAACCAAAGCTGGTATCCAGCGCAGCATTTAAGGAAGTGATCAGTAAGAGGACTGCGGCTAGTCCAAAAAGTCCGGAACGAACCTTGTCAAAGGTTTCTACTGCAGGATTTGGACGACGGTCAGGAGCGGCGTAGGGCAATTGCAGGCTCTGCTTTTGTGAGGCGGCGGCAATAGCCTGTTGGGCTGAGTCCACTAGCGAACGTAAATTCTCGGTGGGCTGCGGCTCTGCCATCGGTTACCGTCCTTAGCTGTGTGCTTCAAGACCCCTGACGCTACTCGTCAGGTGTGTGCAACAGCCTAGGATAATCCACTGGCTTTTAGAAGAGGGGCTTGGTCTATGGCGCTTCTATTAGACGTTGTTGCGAGCTGAAACTACGCGGTTTTCCGGTGAGTGGGTCGGTAAAAGAAATTGTGTGGGCCAGCAGCTGTAATGGGCGAGAGTAGTCATCGGGAGCCAAATCCCACAGTCGCGGATAAAACGCATCATTGATGATGCCCAGCCCCAGAGAAGCTAGATGGACACGTAACTGGTGGGTTTTGCCGGAGAGCGGGTCCAGATCCATCATGGCTACCTTCAGGCCCGTATGGTGACCCTTGCTAGTGCCGATGGCCCCCAAAGAAATTTTGGTTTGTGCGTTGGATACGCCCTCTTCAACCGAGGAACGAAGTTGGCCCTTAAGCTTGGCCATCCGGTTTTCAAAGACCAAAGGCATTGACTGCAACAGCGCATCTAATTCTTGGGCAGTACGGACGTTGGGGTGTTCTCCATTAGCTTCGAGCACCCGACCGGTCTCTAGGCCTGTCCCAGGTTCTAGAGCAACGACCGCCTGATATTTTTTGGAGATCTTCCGATTTTCAAAAAGCAGTTGATAGGCGCCGCGAGTTTGCGGGTTTGCCGCGAACAAGATCACGCCGGCGGTGGCACGATCCAATCGGTGCATGGGAACCAGATCCGGGTTCCCTACTTGGTTGCGCAGGCGGACCAACGCGGATTCCTGGATGAACCGACCTCCGGGAGTGGAAGGCAAAAAATGCGGTTTATCCAAGGCTATAAGGTGTTCATCTTGATGCAAGATTTTTGCTTCAAAGGGGATCGGAGTTTCTGCCGGCAATGACCGGTAATACCAAATGAACTCGTGTTCTCCCAGTGTGGTGTTGATGTTCAGTGGAACCCCACCGAGACCAACGATTTCCTGCTCGTCAAAGCGGCGCATGAGACCGTCCGGATCCACATGGCCGAAGCGTTCCAGCAGGTAGTCTGCGACGGTGTCCCATGGCCCAACCTTGGGCACACGCAAACGTGTTGCATTGACGCCGTTACGTACCGGGAGTGGGGAGAGCATAGCCATAAGGGCTATTCTTTCATTTCCTGGCACGCGGGGCAGTAATAGCAGTCTCGTTCTAGCCCGGTATTCTGTGCGGCAAGTTTAAACAGCTGAATTTTAGTTCCGCAGCGTAGACACGGTTTTGCTGCACGCCCATAAACCCACAGCGGCTCTCTGCTGTGCGGATCCCCGGTAGTGACCCGTTTGCCACGATCTTTGTTAACCTGTAGCAGCCGGTGGGAGAGCTCAACAATCCGCGCTAAATTCTTGACCCTACCTACCGGCGTCAACGGGTGGGTCCTGGCTAGAAACAGCACTTCACAGCGGTATACGTTACCGATTCCGGCCAGCAAACGTTGGTCCAACAATGCGTCGCCAATGCTTCGCTCGGGGTCAGCCAATAGGTTCTTTCTCGCCTGCTTAGAATCCCAATCAGCGCCTAACAGATCCGGTCCAAGGTGGTCGACTAGGTCTTGCTCTTGGTCGGTAGGAATCAAATCCACCTGAGCAATATCAAAACCGACGGCGGTGGCATATTCGGTATAGAGAACTACTCGGGCCGTATGCGCTGGACGTTTCCAACGCTCGGCAGGAGAATACACATCCCAACGGCCCTCCATTAATAAATGAGAATGTAGCGTCACCGGCTGAAAATCGCTACCGGCAGGTGGGACTAGGCGCATCAGCAGGTGTTTGCCTCGCGGGCGGACCGCGTCAATCGTATAGTCTCTCAGATCCGTGGTGGCTAACTGAGGAACTCGAAAGTCACTGCGTAGTAGCTTGTGGCCGGCCAGGGCATGATGCAACCGAGCGGTGGCACGATAGACGGAATCGCCTTCGGGCATGAACCCTCCTGAACTTGTAGTGGTTAGCGGCGGAACCGAATTCCCTGTGGAGTGGAATAAAATCCTGCGGCAAGTAGCGGAGCTGCCAAAGGATGTGAACTGACCGATTCGCCATTGACCGTGGCCATGGCAATCTTGTCTACCTTTGCGGTGCGCAACGTCGTCACAAGTTCAGATGCGAGCAGCTGCCACGCATCTTCTGAATGCTCACCAAAGGTTAGTACGGTTCGGCCCCCACGTTCCAAATAGAAACAGAGCGAACCGTCGAGCAATCCGACTAAAGCGCCAGCCTTACGTCCCGGACGGTGCCCGGTATCGCCCACCGGCCAAGGCAACGCGCCACCATAGGGATTCGCCGGGTCTGTGGAAGCTAAGACAGTGGCCGTGGGTTTGCGGCGTGGATCATCAGCTAACACAAAACCGCGTAAACGGTCGATGGTATTGGAAGTGGAGAACTGGGCGGCACCGAGTTTCTCGATGAAGTATCCGCGGCGGGCGTGGCCTGCTTCTTCGAGTTTGGACAGCACGCGGTACAGCTGCCCAAATCCTCCGGGCACAGCTTCGGCAGCGACCGAACCCCGGGTGAGAACGCCGTAGCGCTCTAGGAGCACCTCGGCGGTGGCATGGGCGGCGATGGTCAGGTCCGTGACCGGAGGCGGGAGTAAAGCCCACCTTGCACCACCACGGACCGAACGAGCGGACTGCCCTGCTTGTTCGCGAGCCAAGCGGTTTAATCCCGATAACCTGTTAAGTCTTGCCGCGCGTGCTCGAGGGGCAGGCTTAGCGATTTTATGCGCGGTGCTGCCACCTGCAAGGTAACCACGCACCGGAGTGAGTGTGTCCGGGGAGATGAAACCGGCCCAGAACAGGTTCCAACAGGACTCGGTGATTTCTTGGTTGCTCGGTGGCACCTCTTCGCTGTGGTGTAGTAGCGCCGCAATTTCTTCGGTGAAATAAGCACCGGTACTTTGAAATGAGTTCAGCACCTTTAAGTCCAGCGCGCTCAACTCGCTGGTATTTCCCCCGGGCAGGGTGAGCGCCGCATGTTCGGCGGTGTGTAAGGACAGCCATCCGTCGTTGCCTCCGGCGGCTCCCGCACCACAAATCAGAACATCACCGGAGCTAGTTAATTCATCTAACCAAGCACTCTGATAATTGCGTAGTCGGGCTGGAAGAATGAAGGACTCAAGCGCGGAGGCAGGAAGATCTGCGCCAGCTAATTGAGCAATCACTTCGTAGACTCCATCGCTTCCGGTCAGCTGGGAGGCGACCTGCTGCCAGGTGGGTAAGAACCGGGCATAGGTGGCTTGGTCTACCGGTTCCACCTCGGCACGCAAAGCCGCTAACGAGCGGGTGCGGATAGTGCGCAATACCTGGATATCGGTATATTCATCCCCCGAAACACCGTCCGGGACTAGCTCTAAAGGACGGAAAGCTCCTAGCGATAATCGTCCGGCGGCCACGAGTTGGTCCATCACCGGACGCAGCATCGCAACACCCAGCCCCAATGCTGTTGCTAATTCGCCGGCCGTAAATGGGGTGTGAGTGCGCGCGTACCGAGAGACCAGGTCCTGAACCGGTTGTGTTGCGGGTTCCAAGAACGAGGCGGGAATTCCAGTGGGTAGCGGGGTGCCTAAAGCATCACGAAGATTAGCGGCATCTTCGATGGCTGCGTAAGAGTGCTTGCCTCCCAAACGTAGGGTGAATGCGCGGCGGGTGGCCACCAAAGCTTCGGCGTGGATTCGGGCGGTCTGCTCATCAAGTGCTTCATCCTCGTGCTCCGGATGGCGTAAGCGCAGTGCAAGCTGGGCTGCACTCATCGGTCCGAGTAGACGCAACAGATCCGCCACTCCTTCAGCGCCGCTGAAGCGGCGGGTTGGCGCTAAATGTTGCAACTGGTCGCCAAGTTGCGCGATCACCTGTGCGTCGAGGACCTCGCGAACGTCGTTGCGGCCTAGTAGTTCACCAAGCAGTACCGGGTCTAGGCTGAGTGCAGCGGCACGGCGCTCAGCTAAAGGCGCATCGGATTCGTAGAGGAATTGAGCTACGTAGCCAAAGAGCAAGGATTGCGCGAAAGGGGACGGGAGTTCTGTTTGTACCTCCACCAGCCGGATGGCGCGGGAAGAAACGTGGGAGAGAATTTCACGCAGCGCAGGTAGGTCATAGACGTCGTTCAGGCATTCGCGCACGGTTTCCAAGATGATCGGGAAGTCCGGGTAGTTACGCGCTACGTCTAGTAGCTGACTGGCGCGTTGGCGTTGCTGCCATAAGGGAGTGCGTTTGGTGGGATTGATCCGTGGCAGCAACAAAGCACGCGCGGCACACTCACGGAAGCGGGCGGCAAATAACGCGGAGTTCGCTACCTGGGAGGTAACTACGTCAACGATTTCATCTGCTTCGAAGGCGAAGAGTTCAGCCCCTGGCGGTTCATCATCCATCGCGGGGATGCGCAAAACAATCCCGTCATCGGCTGCCATCGCCGAGGCATCCAGCCCCCAGCGTTCACGTACTCGGGCGCCGATGGCCAAGGCCCATGGTGCGTGGACGGACAGCCCGAAGGGGGAGTGCAGTATCACGCGCCAGTCGCCCAGTTCGTCGTGGAAGCGTTCGATGACAAAGTTTTGATGGTTCGGCACCTGACCGGTGGCGCGTTGTTGTTCGCCCAAATAATTCAACAGGTTATTAGCGGCGTACGAGTCCAGTCCGCTATGTTCCAGCCGTGAGGCGGCCTCCCCGCGTTCTTCGGCGAGCAGCCCGGCGGTAAATTTGCCTAGTTCGGCGCCCAGCTCTACCGGGCGGCCTAGCCCATCGCCATGCCAGAACGGTAGTTTGCCTGGCTGGCCGAAGGCTGGGGTGACAAGCACCCTGTCGTGGGTGATGTTCTCGATACGCCAGCTGGTAGCACCGAGCGCGAAGACGTCTCCCACCCGTGATTCATAGACCATCTCTTCGTCAAGTTCGCCCACTCGTTTGGGGGCTTTGTCATCTTCCGAGCCGGCGAGGAATACACCGAACAGTCCGCGGTCCGGAATGGTGCCTCCGGAAATCACTGCAAGGCGTTGGGCCCCGGGGCGGGCGGTGAGGGTTCCGGCGTCACGGTCCCAGACCAGTCGTGGCTTCAGCGTGGCGAACTCATCGGAGGGGTACTTGCCCGAGAGCATATCTAAGGTGGCGAGGTAGACGCTGCGTGGCAGCTGCTGGTAGGGGGCTGCCCGGCGAACCGTATCAAACCAGGCCTCGACGTCCAGTTCATCCATGGCGACCGCCGCGAGGGTTTGTTGGGCCAGCACATCTAGCGGGTTGGCGGGGATGACCATTTTTTCAATGGCGCCATCTCGCATACGGGTGACTACAAGCGCGGTAGAGAGCAGATCTGCGCGGTGTTTGGGGAAGAAAATACCCTTGGAAACGGAACCCACCTGGTGTCCGGCACGTCCTACGCGTTGTAATCCGGAGGAGACAGAGTTGGGGGATTCGACCTGGATGACCAAGTCAACCAGTCCCATATCGATGCCCAATTCCAGTGAGCTGGTGGCAACTACCGCACGTAGCCTGCCAAGTTTGAGGTCTTCCTCAATTTGGGCGCGAGAATCCTTGGACACCGAACCGTGGTGCGCTCGCGCGAGCAGTGGTGCTTGAGGGTCGCTGGCCGCGCTGGATCCTGCCTGAGCCATCATTGCTGCCGGGCTGGAAGTTGCGGCGTTTTCGGCAGCGAATCCCTCACGTTCGGCGTAAATTTCATTTAGTCTGCCGGTGAGCCGTTCGGCCAGACGGCGCGAGTTGGCGAAGATAATTGTCGAGTGGTTCTCCAGGACCAGATCAACGAGTTGGTTTTCCACATGCGGCCAGATACTTGCCCCTGCTGTGGGCGAGGAACCTGGACCGAGATCGTGGGCTCCTGCCGCAGCAGGAAGGTCTGTCATGTCCTCCACCGGAACGCGGACCGCTAGTTCCCATTTTTTAGTGGATTTTGGGCGCACAATATTTGCTGGCGCAGAACCTGCAAGGAATCTAGCTACCTCTTCGGGTGGCTCAACGGTGGCCGAAAGCCCAATGCGTTGGGCAGGCACCGACAAGAGCGAATCGAGGCGTTCTAGGGACAAAGCTAAGTGGGTGCCGCGCTTGGAACTAGCGATTGCGTGCACCTCATCGATGATGATGGTGTGCACACTGGTCAAGGTCTGCCGTGCCTGGCTCGTCAGCATCAGATACAAAGATTCGGGTGTCGTGATCAGGATGTCCGGCGGGTTCTTTAACAGCTGCCTGCGCACATTCGGGGGAGTATCACCGGAGCGCACCCCCACGGAAACCGAGGGTTGAGTGATCCCCAATTCATGCGCGGTGGCGCGGATCCCCGCCAGTGGGGAACGCAGGTTGCGTTCAACGTCCACACCCAGGGCCTTGAGCGGTGAAATATAAAGCACTTTAGTGCCGGCACCAGAGCCTTGCGTGGTTTCAGGTTCCAGCCCTGGCAGTGCTGGTTTGGGAACTTCGGCTTGGTGTAGTCGGTCTAATGCCCAGAGGAACGCCGCTAGGGTTTTACCCGAACCAGTGGGCGCGATGACTAGCGTGTGGTGGCCGCTGGAGATTGAATCCCAGGCGCCTACTTGGGCTGCCGTTGGTTCGGTGAAAACGTCCGTGAACCACTGACGGGTCGCTGTGCCAAACCTGGAAAGAATCTCGTTCATGGAATTGATACTACGTCGTGGGGACCGACAAGAAGTGGCATTATTCGCCAGCCGTAATTTCGCGTAAGGCTGCCACATGTCCGACGTAGGCATCCCGACCGGCCCTGGTTAAGGAGACCCGCATATGGCTGCGGCCTAGCTTTGTGAATCGTTCGATTTGGATATAACCGGTGTCGGTAAGTTGCTTCAGATGTTTGCTGAGCACCGAGTCAGCAATGTTCAAAGCATCACGGAGATGGGCGAATTCTGCCCATTGCACGGGCGCAAGACTGGCGCAGATGCGCAGCCTAATCGGTGCATGGATCAGCTCGTCGAAGCGTGCCGTGTTAGCTTGCTTGTTCATTCCCATCCTTGATGCGAGAGGTGATCGTTTCTCGGCGCATGACCCACAGTGCGGTGATAAGCACCGCGAATAGTGCCATGAACTTGAGCGCGATTAGCAGCCAAGTCTGCGGAATCCAGAAATTACCGAACTGCATCCCACCGATCATGAGAAATACTCCGAGCATGTATTTGCCGGAGTGCTTCAGCGCCGGTCGGGATTTTGGGCGCTTGCGAGACCAATAGATGTACCAAACCAGCAGTGGCAAGAAGAGTAACAAGGACCAGTACCAGAGTGCTGAATTGATGATTCCGTGAAGTGAGAAGATGCCCGCGTAGGTCAATGCCAAGCTAAGTAGGAATCCGAGCGGTGGCTCTGTAGCTCTCACGCTGGCAGTGGATGCTTCCTCGGCTTGAGCGAGAAGTGCTTGAGCATCATGCGTTGGCGGATTCTGCGATGCCGGGTTCAAAGTTGCCTCCTCTTCGTGGATAGATGCGGACGCTTTGGTTGCGGGGTGACTTAGCAAGTCATGCGGCTCGTTCCTGCGCGTCCTGCACCCGATCCTTATCCAGGCTTCGTTGCGCCGCAGAGAGCAGGTGCCACATGACAAAACACGAAATGATCCATTTGGATCCGATAGCCCATGGGTCAACGGCCGTCCACATGCGCAAGCAGAATATGGCAATCATCGCCATAAAGGAATACCAGCCGTAGATAGCTGAACCATCGAGCACAGGGCGAGCCTTGACTCGATTACGCGTGGAAAAAAATTGCACCAGCAAGACCGGGATGATCAAAGCTGCCAGCCACAGAATGGCGGTTCCTGAAATAACGTCCGCAAGGCTCAGCACCGTGCTGCCGATCAAGACATATACAAGCAGGACGACACGAGTTGAACCACCAGTAGAAACCATCGTATGGGAAGCTCGATCAGCGGTTACCAAAAGCTCAGCTGCAGTCAGCTTATCGATCCGCTCTTGTTCACCAGTCATGATTTTCTCACTTTCCGTTATGGAAAGTCTTGTCTTTCCATCATGGAAAGTCAAGGGGCGTGCTTAAACGTGGTGGTATTTGCCACCGGCGAGAATATCTTGGGCCCGGTAGAGCTGCTCGGTGAGGATGAGTCGCACCAGCTGATGCGGAAAGACCAGCTTAGACAAGGACCACTCAAAGTTCGCGCGCTGATGAACCGAGGCGTCTACGCCGTAAGCCCCGCCAATGATGATGACGACGTTGCGTGAAGAATCAATTGGGGCTCGTAGTGTGTTCGCTAGAGCAGGGGAGTCCACGTTCTTGCCACGTTCGTCGAGCAACACCACAAAATCACGGTCATCGATCTTCGCGAGGATTCGTGCAGATTCCTCGATGCGTGCCGCATCGTTCTCACGCGATGAATGGTTAAGTAACTGCCACGACAGGTCAAAAGGCTTCTTCAGGCGCTTTTCGTAGCGAGCGATTCCCTCGTCTACCCAGGATTCATGTTTTTTGCCGATGGCCAAGATCTTGATCGTCATGGTTCTATTGTTCCGTATAGCCCGGGGCGGAAGTTGCGTACCGACGTGCCCACTACGATGGAAGCTATGAGATCGTCTTGGAACTTCCGTCAGGGGCAAAAGCCTCGTGGCACACAAATATTGTGGATCATTTTTGGTCTTGTGGTTGCGATGTTCTTTTTCACTCGACGAGTGCTAGTTTCCTTGCATGTCGGTGGTTGGGCTAAAGACATGGACCAACCCACATACCAGTGGGTTTTAGATCATCAAACTCCAGCACTACAAGGTATTTCTGACTTCCTATATTTCTGGGGGTCCACCCCCGGAATGACGATGATCATGCTCGTGCTGACCGGCTTACTCTGTTGGTGGACGCGCAGCGTATGGCCATTGGCAACGGTTGCTTTCACCGCGCTGGTCTCGGTGCTGCTTACGGTCATTCTCAAAGCGAGCCTTCAAGTCATCCGTCCGCAGGGGATTCCCGGTGGACCTGCACCGCCGGAATCGTTTTCATTTCCCAGCGGCCATACACTCAACGCGGCCGCGCTAATTGGTATTGCCAGCTACCTGGCCATTGTTTACGGTCTGCAAAGATACGCATACCTGATCAGCATCATCGCGGCGCTCTTTATACTCGCCATGGGCGCATCACGCATCTACATTGGGCACCACTGGGTGTCAGACGTAGTGGTAGGACTGCTGATCGGTGCCGCTTGGGCCGCGGTAGTCGCAATCTTGCACTTCTACTTTGTGCCTCGGAAACCCGTGGTTAGAGACCCATCACGCGGATCGGTGAACCCTTAGCCCACGCACGAATATTCTCAGCCGAATCCTGATAGAACATTTCAAACTGTTCGGCAGTTACATAACCAATATGCGGTGTCGCGATCAGCCCGCGGGTACGGGACAGCTGATCAAGCACCGGCAATGGCTCCACGTCAAAGACATCCACCGCAGCCAAACGCAGCAACCGGTTCTCCAGTGCGGTGATCAACGCCGGGGTTTCCACAATGCGGCTACGTGAGGTGTTCACCAAAATGGCCTCGGGTTTCATCCAAGACAGTTGCTTGGCACTGACCACTCCGGTGCTCCGATCGGAAAGCTTCAGGTGGATGGTCAATACGTCGCTAGTTGCGAAGAGCTCAGCTTCCGAGACCAGCTCGACACCCACCTCTGTAGCCCGAGCTTTGGTCAGATTCTGGCTGTAAGCAATAACCCGCATACCGAAGGCAAGACCGACCTTGGCCACGCGCGACCCAAGATTACCTAGGCCGTAAACGCCGAGGGTTTTGCCTGCCAAACCCATGCCGAAGGTTGACTGCCAAGGCTCTGCCTCACCACGTGGAGACTGTGCAGAGAACAGCTCCACGTCAAGCCTGCGCGCGGCAGCCAGGATGAGCGCCCAGGTGTGTTCCACGGCGTCGGTTGGTGAATAGCCAGTATGTGAAACCACCACATTATGCAGTCCTGCGGAGGCCAAATCGATCGAACCGTTGCGTCGCCCGGTAGAAACAAGCATTTTCAGGTTGGGCAGCTTTTCGAAACGTGCCCGGGTGAACGGGGTGCGTTCGCGCATCGCCACGATGACATCGAAGGGTTCTAGCGCCGCGCAGACCACATCGTCTTCGTGGCCGAGGTGTTCGTTGAACACCGTGAGATCGGCGTTGAGCTCTGCAGCCAGTGCATCAAAATCTGCGAAGTCGCGAGCCGCGTTCTGATAGTCATCCAAGATAGCAATACGCATGGTCTCATCCTATGCGTCCCATGGCCCTTAGGGCCCGATAGGGAGCCTATGAGTCATGAATATGGCGGTGCCCAGCTGACCTAAGCTGGCACCGCGAAGACCTACGCTCGCTTACGAAGTGACTTCAAAGGTCAGTTGGTCGGTGAAGGTACGTCCGTGGACGTCGGTGGCTTTCACCGTTGCCATGTGCGACCCCACCGCAAGATCCGAAGGTACTTCAAACCGCCACAGGTGGGTGGTCTTCTCGGCCAGACCGCCACCATGCACGAACTGTTCGGCGATAGCTACCGAATCGGAGAACTCGGCGCCTACGCGTGGACGTTCACCGTTCAATTGCTGGGTACGTTTAGCAGTGGCTGATGTTGCGCCATCAAGGCTCACCTCAACTTTTGAGCCGGTACTTCCCATCCAGAAGTTTGTGGTGAGCCACGTGTCCTTGGACAGATCTGCTTGGCTGACCGTTAGCGGATCTTCCAGTGCGCTCACGGTGCCACGTGGCTTGGTGATGTTTTGCTCGTACCACGTGCGGTAGAGCGGGGTGTTAAGTCCCAGCGACATTTGTTTTGATGTATCGCCTCCGGTAATCGTGAAGTGTTCGGTGACCTTGGTGTTTTTGATATCTAGGGTCAAGACTCCCGGTGGGGTACCGTCACGCTGGATGGACGTTGGATATCCATTGTCGGTGACCCGCCCGCCGTACCACTGTCCGGAAACCGCTGGCACCGTCAGATGGGTGAAGGGCAAACCGTCCTCGCCCACTTCATCTTGCCATCCGGCCAGCATGTCTCCGGCCCGCAGATTCTCCGACATGTGCGTGTGCCCGCCCAAGGAAATGACTTCGCGTCCTTCGAGGATCTTGTAGATTTCTTTGATCTGCTTGGTGGTGTGGTCATCACTGTAGAAGAATTCCAGCAGCGGGCTATGCCCGGCTAAGACGATGGCCTTGTTCTGAGGAACTTTAGCGATATCGGCACGCAACCAACCCAGTTGCTCTTCGCCAAGATCATAGGTGTAGTCGCCCTTCTTGGCTGGGACCTTGGTGGGGTAGGCGATGGTGCTCAGCGCGACTACGTGCGTTTTCCCAGCATCATAGGAGTAGTACTCCGGCCCGAACTGGGCGCGGAAGCTATCGAATTCATGGTCCCCATCCAAGGAGTCATAGTCGATGTCGTGATTCCCGGGAAGGAAACGCGCCGGCCCGTTGAGCATGGAAGTTAGTTCGCGCGTCGCGGTGAACAAGGACAGCTCGTCGCCCACCAAGTCGCCGATGAACAGTGCCCCGCATCCGGTGTAGTCGGTGCGCTGCGCCAGATCGGTGAACACACCATTGCGAGCGAACTCAACTTCCCTTTGATTGTAGGTTTGCACGTCCGCGCCGATCAGGCAGCTCTGTTCTGGGTTTTGGGTGGCGGAGCTTTGGGTGAGCGGGAAGTTGACGGCTTCAGGCAGGTGGCCGGTTGGCGCGATCCCACCGTATTTGAGCTCCGGTGACCCTTGGGGAAGATGAGTATAGAAGAACTGCGCGACGTTATGTTCATCGACTGGGACCTGATAGCCACGAGGCTGGGTAACGAATATGGTCATGTTCTCAAATGCAGGAAGTTCATAGCGGCCTTGGCCATCGGCGGTGGTCACCTCGCGTCCGTTGGACACCGTGACACCTGGTCTGCCTGGTTCGTTAACATCCCGTGCGGAGTTCTTGTTACGGTCATCAAACACCACGCCATCGATGGACTCGGGAGTGATATTCGTCTGCTCAGCGTTGGCGGGAACCACTTGGACGCTGCCACGGTAGGCGGTGCTTTTCCAGCTGGCGGCGGAAGTACTGGCTTGTTCTGGAACGGGTGCGGAATTCGCCGCGGTGAGGGCGGCCGAGGTTGCGAGAAGGACAAGTGAACCTGCGGTGATCCGAAGTGGGGTGCAACGATTGGTCTTGCCGGGTTGAGCGAATGATTTCACGAACGTTCCTCCGGGGTGGTGACATTCGGTCAGTCTGTTGACCAGCCAGAGCCAACGTTGTCAGCCGGAGGTAAATAGCAGTGAGCTCTGGGGTAATGTCTAATAATCGATCTCGTAAAAACTAACCCGGTGTCTTGGGAAGATTTATCGTTTTGATTCGCCGATTGCAGGAGTAAGCCATGGATATCGTCGAGCTGTTGCTTAGTGGTCGGCGGGGGCGGCGTGTGCTTTGGGAATTTGTGTTGGCCAGTGAAGCCCAGGCGCTGTCTGAATTCGCTGATCACCCGCTGCATTCGGCAATGTATTATGCGTCGTACCAAGTAGAGGCATGCCGTGGTGATTCGGTCATCATGTTTGGTCCGGGTGCGGACGAAGGACGCACCGTCACCGTGAGCGTGGAGGAACTTGCCAAGCTGATAAGCGCCACCATGCTGTTGCCGGTCACCGATCAGATCTTGCAAAAGTCGCTGGAAAGTTCTGTTGTCCATGCCAGATACTGGCAAGAACCAGATGGGGAGGACACCTTGTTAGCTGCGCCCGCGCTGCGCAACGCCTTGTGTCGGGTCGCCGAGTATATTGTGGCCTCTGGTCTCACGCAGCAGTGGTTAGCCCCGGTTGATCTGCGCACACAGTTTCATGTGGAATTTGACCAGCCTGATCCCGCCGGCTCGATGACGAGCACCGGGTCAAGCGTCTTTGACAAGCTGCTGCGATGGAAAGAGAACTTGATCCTCACCGAGGCACGTGCGCGCGCAGAAAAGCCAACACCGGTCACCGCCATGATTGGAGGTGAATGGTGGTCCAGGCCTAGTTGGGACTTGCGGGCCACTACAGGGGTGTTCACTAACCAGCAACCAATAGGAATGAGCTGCGTTGAAGATGCCTTCACCTGGGAGCAAGCAGTCACACGGAAAGCTAGCGTTCCTCCTTCTGTCAAAGTTCTAGAAATCTCCACAGCCAACGATTGGGTGCAACTATGCCGGGACTACGGCATCGAGGTCACCGCCCATAAACGCCACGAATGGTATCGGACCACCGGACGAGACGGAGCGTGGGTGATGCCCGACTGGTTTGCGGTATCCAAAGACTATGACGGTGTACATCTGAGCATTGCCGGTTACTTGGCGCTCGCCGGAGAATGCTTGGTCGTAGACGAAAACTTTGCCACCCTGATTGCCGGATGGGATCCCGATCAAACCTACTGGTTCACCGATGAGCTGAGATTTTATGCGGAGCCGGACATTTGGAACTGTCTTGACGCTTACAACGAAGATTGTCGTTGCGGAAATTTTCAAGTCAA
>NZ_NRGT01000085.1:0-10808 GCF_002332285.1 Glutamicibacter sp. BW77
AACATTTGGGGAGCAGTTCATTTCGGTGAGCCTTGGGCCCCTTTTTGGATCCGATAAGACTTAGCGTTTACGCGCCAAAACCCGTGCGAGAACCTCCTCCTCGGCATCCGGGCCCGGCTTGATGCCGCCAGGAACCTTGACGAAGAATACCGCGCCGAGTACCCACCAGGCGGCAAAGATCAGCCATGGTTCCCAGCTCAACGAGGCAGGCATACCCGGCATGTAAAGCAGGAAGAGTGCCGCGGTCAAAATGACCGAGGCGTACCCGATGATCTCGCCACCGCGCCCCTTGCCGGCCACGCGCAGCGGACGAACCATCAATGGTTCGCGGCGGCGCAGGATCAGGAAGGTCACCGAAACCAAGAAGTAGGCAATGATGATGCTCGGGGCACCGGAGTCAACCAGCCAGCCGAGCATCTCCGCACCGAAGAATGGCGCGAGCACCGAAATTCCGCCGATAAAGTACAGCGCATTGGCGGGGGTCTGGTACTTCGGGTGCAGCTTGCCGAACCAGGCCGGGAGCATGCCACCACGGGCCATGGAGTACACCAGTCGGGAAGCTCCGAGCAACAGCGAGTTCCACGAGGTCAAGATGCCGGCCAGTCCGCCGGCAATGAGGATCTTCGCCATGACATCCGAGTTGAACAGCGCACCAAAGGCATCAGCCGTGGCGATATCCGCGTTAGCCAGCGCAGCCGCAGGCATGGCCGAGGCGGTGGTCAGCACCACCATCACGTACCAAAGGGTGGCCAGCACTACGGAGATGACGACCAGCTTGCCAATCTGCTTGGCCGGGATTTTCACTTCTTCGGCAGACTGTGGGATCACGTCGAAGCCGATGAACAAGAATGGAACGGCAACGAGCACCGCAAAGAAGCCGCCCATGCCTGGGGTGAAGAACGGTTCCATATTCTGCGCCGAACCGCTGGTGACCGAACCGAAGATCATCAGCAATCCGACGAGGAGCAAGAAGAGCACGGTGAAGGTTTGCACCACACCAGCCTGCTTGACGCCGCGCACGTTAATCCAGGTCACCAACACGCCTGCGGCCACACCCACCAAGGCCCAGGTGAGGTGTACTTCGAAACCTGCAACCGTCCACAGTGGAATCTTGCTCATGCCCGGGAAGATGTACTCCACGGTGCGCGGGAAAGCCACGGCTTCGAAGGCCACGATGGTGACATAGCCGCCGATAATTGCCCATGAGCCAATAAATGAGGAACGGGCACCGAGCGCGCGAAGAATGAAATTATGTTCTCCACCGGCCTTGGGCATAGCCGCGGTAAGTTCTGCGTAGGTCAGGCCCACGATGGCCATAATTGCGCCACCGGCGAGCATGGCACACACCGCGCCCATGGTGCCGGCGTTATCCAGCCAACCTCCGGTGAGTACTACCCACCCGAAACCGATCATCGCGCCAAAGCCCAGGGCAAGGGCGTCCCAGTTACCTAAAGTCTTAGCCAAGGTTGTTGGCGCTGCCGATGGTTCGGCGAGATCTTTGCTCATAATGTACTTCCGTGTTGATGGATCGAAAATAAGTCCATCAGCTATTGTCCTGTCCGTCACAGGGAGGTATTTTGCAGCTCACAGCTGACGCGTAACATTCATCGACCAACGGTAGCGATAGGGAGTTGAGCGGTGGTTTTAATGTCTCGGATTACTTTTTTTGTTTCAAAAACATGGCAAAGATGACGGCAAGAATCTGAAGCAGCGCAACGCATAAGACCACTGTTGCCCAACCAAAATGTATAAAGGGAATACCAATGAGCCAGCCCAAGAGCGAAGAACCCATGTAGTAGAAGAGGTTGTAGAGGCTCGCGGCTTGCGCGCGAGTGGCCGGGGCAAGCAAGGGAACCCAGCCACTGGCCACCGCATGCGCGGCAAAGAACCCGGCGGTGAAGATGATCATTCCTAGGATGATCAGCATCAGGTTTCCCGGCAAGGTCAGCATCAGCCCAGCCATGCTGACCACGACGCTCAGCAAGAGCGTGCCGCGTCGACCCAGTCTCGCTACCAAACGCCCGCTGGCCACCGCAGACCAAGTGCCCGAAAGGTATGCGATAAACACCAAGGAGGCCAGGGACGCGGGCACGAGGAAGGGCGGCGCTTCCAGACGGAATGCCAGATAGTTATATACGGCGACAAAGCCGCCCATGAGCAAGAAACCCTGAAGGTAGAGCAACGGCATGCGCCCGCCCAGCGCTCGCTTGAACTTGCCCAGAATAGGACGCAGCCCGCGTTGTTCGGTCGCCACAAAACCCTGCGCAACCGGTGCTTTGAGCAGAAAGAACAACGTCGCCGCAGCAGCCATCAGGCTGACCGACGCGACACCCCACCGCCATCCGGCGGGTTCTCCCACCCAGCTGGCCACCAGACGTCCGGTTAACCCGCCAAGTGTGGTTCCAGAGATGTAGGTACCGCTGGCCAAGGCGACTGCGCGCGGTGTCAGTTCGTCGGCAAGATAGGCCAACGCGCTCCCCGGAACTCCTGCCAGCGCGATTCCTTCGAGGAAGCGGGTGATGATCAACGGTTCAAAAACGGTCATCATGGAGCTTGCTAGTCCCAGAACCACCGAGGAGGCCAGCGCAATAGCGATCACGCGTCGCCGGCCAATGCGGTCCGAAATGATGGCCCACGGGGTGACGGCAAGCGCCAACCCCAAGGTGGCCGCGGATACCGTCAGCGCCGCTTGGGACGAACTGATATTCAGGTCCGCAGCGATGCTCGGCAAGAGCCCCTGGACAGAATACAGCTGGGAGAAGGTGGCCACACCACCGGCGAACAACGCCAGCAACATGCCACGGTAAGGAACTGAGTGTGGTTCGTGCCCGGTAAAACTCAAACTAGACCCCGGTAGGAAGTAGCGGATACACCAGGTAAAGCATCAATAACGCCATGGCGTTATTAATGAAGTGCAACAGGTAAGCGTAAGCCAGCGATTTGCCCGAAAGGATATAGGCCAAGGACATCAAAATGCCCAACATCAGATAAGGCAGAACCTGGGTGACCGAGGCGATTCCACCGCCGTTAAGGAAGTGGATTCCCGCGAATACGAGAGTGGATATCAGTGCGCAGACCCAGATGTTCAGTTTGCGTGACAGTTTGCCAATCAGCAGGTGCCGGAAGAGATACTCCTCGACAAAAGGACCAAAGACCGCGGTCACCACAAACATGACCGGTAGCGGAACTGCAAGGGTCATCCCCTGCAGGGCTTCTTGGTTCTGGCTGATCTGTGGCCCACCAAAAATTGTTGTCACGATGGCAGAGCAGATAATTGTCAGTAGCCAGCCGCCCGGTAGCATCAGCCATTTGGCCCACGGGTAGTACTTCATGGTCTTGAAGGACTCGAAGAAATGGGCGCCGCACTGGATCATCGCCAGGATGAAGAAGGTGGTGTACAGGATCAAGTTGATCCCGAACAAGGCCTGTTCCTGCGTATCAAACGCACTGAAGTATCCGGGAATCAGCCCAATGAGCGCGGCCCCGCCGAAGACGAAGAAGACAATGTAGGCGCCGACGGTCCACCAGTCTCCACGGGACATCGCGCCGGGATCAAAGACGCGTTGTTTGCGGCGCGGCAGGAAATACTGCTGTGAGTATGGCGGGGGTTGCTGCATATTCATAGCCTATCGACTCAAGCCACTGCCATTTGCATCCGGGGGCTGTGTGCGCCGTTGATCTCCCCTGAAGAGTGAGCCGCCGCTAGTGCGCATGAAAGTGCCTGCCCTCCGGCAAGGTGCGGCGGGCAGGCGGTTTGTTCAAAGATTTATTACACGAGCGGGGCAGACATCCGGGCGGAGAAGAGCTTCGAGTAGCTCACCCCGGCAATAGCCGCACCGATCAACGGGGCAAGGATAAACAGCCAAACCTGGCTCAGTGCCTCGGGGCCGGCAAACCAGGCGACGCCCAAGGAGCGAGCAGGGTTGACCGAGGTGTTGGTGATCGGGATGGAAATCAAGTGGATCAGCGTCAGCGACAGGCCAATGGCGATTCCGGCAAAGCCTACCGGAGCGCGATGATCGGTGGATCCCAGAATGACAAACAGGAAGATTGCGGTCAGCACGATCTCAGCGATCAGCGCGGAAAGCAATGAGTAGCCATCAGGGGAACGTTCGGCATAACCGTTGGAGGCAAAACCGGATTCAACGGCGCTAAATCCGTCCTTGCCAGAAGCAATGGCGAAGAGTGCCAAGCCTGCAACTGACGCGGCGACCACCTGAGTGATCATGTAGGCGGGAACGGCTTTCCATTCCACGCGCTTGGCCAATGCGGCACCCAGGGTGACCGCCGGGTTGAAGTGTCCACCGGAAATATGGCCAACCGCGTAGACCATGACCAGCACGGTCAGGCCGAAGGCTAAGGCTACGCCGAGGAAACCGATACCCATGTTGATGGTGTCGCCGTCCAAGACCTGGGCGGCAAAGATGGCCGAACCGCAACCGCCGAAGACTAGGACGAAGGTACCGAGGAACTCCGCCATCAAGCGTGAACTCGTGGTGGGTGATGGTGATTCTGACATGTTTCTGTCTTTCTAGGAGGAAAAATACCGCTAGATGTTCACAGTCTAAGCTTTAATCTAAGTAATTGATGGAAACCTCAGGAAAATATTCGACGGTCCACGTCAGAACAAAGTCAGAACTCGTAGACACCGTTACGCGGTACGTTGGCTGGATACAGCAACCGCAGCCTGAGACGCCCTCAAAGAACTGCCGCTAACCCTCGGCACACCACTCACACACGGTTTTAGCAAAGAAAATAAACTGCTGTCCTAACCCTTGTCACCCATATCCGGTCGGTATAGGTTGAGAATCCACGAATCCACTTCGCTGCGAAGGTATACACATGTCATTTCAGGCCTATCTTGATACCGTCGAGACCAAAACCGGGCTCACCCCGCGGCAGCTTTTAACGCAGGCAAAGGATCGCGGATTCGGACCGGACACCAAAGCGACTCCAATTATCGAGTGGCTCAAGGAGGAATACGGGCTGGGTCGCGGTCACGCCATGGCGATGGTCCATGTGATCACGAAAGGGGCGCAAATCAGCGAGAAGCATGTAGCTAGCGGCGGATCCCACGCAGATGCCAGCAACACCTTATGGCTGGATGGCAAGGCAACAAATCCAGACGCTACCTAGCAAACCAGCCTCCCCCAGACGCGTGGGAATTGCCAGCTTGCACGGCGCAATCAGCTCAACAGCGCATGGCGTTCGCTCAACGTTGCTTCCCTATGCTTTAAGGGCTCTTCCCAGATGAGGGTGTAGGTCGGCCGGGCGCGTCGGTCCGCAGATAGACGTCGAGGTCTCCCGACGATGGAGGTTCCTACGCCATCCATCCGAAAGACCTCGACGTGACCGACGCTACCCCGCCGGCCGGCTTCGGCCGCCCTGACCTGACCGCCTTCGCGTCTCATCCCAATCGACCCTGATCGGGTCTGCTGATCCTCTCGACGAGAACGCAGCGACATCATAGCCACCCAACCCCGACCGTCCGGGAAGCCGGGGCACGTCGCATGGCCTGTGCTGCGGGCGTGTCGAGTGGGGCGTCCAGGGGCGACGCAGGAGCGTCGACGCGACGTGCTGAGAGGTGGTTCTAAGGCATGGCGATAGGTCAGGAACGGCGTCGCTCCCTGCGCAGGAGGGAGCGCAGAGTCTCGGCGTTCGCGTAGCCGACCCGTAGCGCGATCTCGGCGGAGGTGAGGTCCGTGGTTGCTGAGAGGTGCCGAGCTCGTTCGATGCGAAGCCGTTGGACGAAGCCGAGCGGAGTGAGGTTGAGCGCCGCACGGACTCGTCGTTCGAGGGTGCGCCGGCTGGTGCCGAGCGACTGCGCGACGAAGGCGACGTTGAACGGTTCGTCCAGGCGGGCGCGCACGAAGCGTTCGAACTCGACGACGATCGGGTCCTCGTGCCGGAGATGTTCGTAGGCGACGAAGGCCGCCTGCGACGGACGCTCGTCGATGATGAGGAGCTTGGCGACATGTTGGGCCAGGTCGGGGCTGATCGATCGCACGAGTGAGAGCGCGAGGTCGATGTGGGCGAAGGCGGCGCCGGCGGTGACGAGGTTCCCGTCGACCACGACCATGGTGTCGAGATCGAGGGCGACGGTCGGATAGCGCTTCAGGAACTCCGGCCCCAGGAACCAGCTGGTCGTCGCCCGCCGATGATGCATCCGTCCGGTCTCGGCGACGGCGAACACGCCGGTGCACGCCGCGGCGATCCGGGTGGTCGCCTCGTCGAGGCGCCCGAGCGAGGCGATGACCGAACGAGCATCTCGGCTCTGGAGGGCGTCGTTGGTAGCGGCGGCCGTAAGGGTTCCAAGCGCAGGGACGACGACCACGTCGAACTCTCCGGACTCCGACAGCGGGTGGTCCACCGACAGGGTCATCGATGCCGTCGTGGTCACTCGCCGTTTCGGTCCGAGGATGGCGAGTTCGATCGGGTCGATCCGCGGGTCGACATCGCCGCGGGCTCCGTCGGCCACCCGCACGATGTCGATGATCGACGCGATAGCCGAACCGAAGCAGCCGTCGATCGCAATCAGTCCAATACGCATGACGTAAACAATAGCAATACTGCCGTATACGCCACTTCTCACATGCCCTTTTTCGTCATATACTGAACTTGCTTCACCAAGAAACCTCGACACCTAGGAGAACCCCTCATGTCAACACCCGCATCACTTCCGTATGCCTTCGTCGCCAAGATCGTCGCGGCCGATGGACAGCACGACGCGCTCGCCGATCTGCTCGCCGGCGCTGTCGCGCTCGCCAACGAAGAAGTAGGAACGATTGTCTGGTTCGCGGTCAGGACCCACGCCGACACCTTCTGGATCTTCGATGCATTCCCCGACGAGGCCGCTCGCGACGCCCACGCCAACGGCGCCATCGTCGCAGCCCTGATGGCCAACCAGCACCTCCTCAGCGCAGCACCCGAGATCCTGGCGGCCGACGTCCTCGCGTCCAAGCTCCCGTAGTCCGCCAACGCACGAGACCATCGCGCCCCGCCGAGCCGTCGCCAGGTCGCGACGCAACGCCACGCTGCGTTGCCGAGCGGTGCGAGGCCTATCGGCACACGGACAGGATGCCGGCCGCGAGCGCTCAGCCTGCGAGGGGTCCGTCGCAGAGGAGAGCGACGTCGGTGTCGGGCAGAGCCGTGAGGCCAGCGCATCGCGCGACCACCAGAACCGACCGTTTCACCGGAGCTTGCGGCGGCGTCGAATCCGAGTAAGCTCCATTCCTTTAGCTCACCGCGCCCTCCTCCTCGCCGGTCCCGTCGTCGTCGAAGACGTTTCAGGGCTCTTCCCAGATGAGGGTGTAGGTCGGCCGGGCGCGTCGGTCCGCAGATAGACGTCGAGGTCTCCCGACGACGGAGGTTCCTACGCCATCCATCCGAAAGACCTCGACGTGTCCGACGCTACCCCGCCGGCCGGCTTCGGCCGCCCTGACCTGACCGCCTTCGCTCGACTCGACGGCCTCGGTCTGAGCGTGACCGGACAACGACTTGAACCGGATCGTGCGGTCCTCGCGTGCCGCGTGGTGGAACCAGATCAGTGGTGCCGACGGTGCGGCAGCGAAGGCGCTGCTCGTGACACCGTGATCCGGCGGTTGGCCCACGAGCCGCTGGGCTGGCGACCGACCGTGCTGGAAGTTGTAGTGCGCCGCTACCGCTGTGCCGACTGCGGACACGTGTGGCGCCAAGACACCAGCGCCGCGGCGGAGCCACGCGCGAAGCTCTCGCGCACCGGGCTGCGGTGGGCGCTGGAAGGGATCGTGGTCGCACACCTCACCGTCGCCCGTGTCGCCGAGGGACTCGGGGTCGCGTGGGACACCGCCAACAACGCGGTCCTGGCTGAAGGCAAGCGGCTGCTGATCAACGACCCCACGCGGTTTGAGGGCGTGAAGGTCATTGGCGTCGATGAGCACCTCTGGCGCCACACCAGGCGTGGCGACAAGTACGTCACCGTGATCATCGACCTCACCCCGGTCCGCGATGGCGCCGGCCCAGCAAGGCTGCTGGACATGGTCGAGGGCCGGTCGAAGGCGGCGTTCAAGACCTGGCTCTCCGACCGCGACGACGCCTTCCGTGACGCGGTCGAGGTGGTCGCGATGGACGGCTTCACCGGGTTCAAGACCGCCGCTGCAGAGGAGATCCCGGACGCGGTCACGGTGATGGATCCCTTCCACGTCGTGCGCCTGGCCGGTGACGCCCTCGACAGGTGCCGGCGCCGGGTCCAACTCGCGATCCACGGGCACCGTGGGTTCAGGGACGACCCGCTCTACAAGTCGCGGCGCACGCTGCACACCGGCGCGGACCTGCTCACCGACAAGCAGAGCGACAGGCTACGCGCGCTGTTCGTTGATGACGCTCACGTCGAGGTCGAGGCGACCTGGGGTGTCTACCAGCGCATGATCGCCGCCTATCGCCACGAGGACCGGCAACGTGGCCGCGAGCTCATGGAGAAGCTGATCACCGACCTCAGCGCCGGCGTCCCCAAGGTGCTCACCGAGCTCACCACCCTGGGCCGGACCCTGAAGAAGCGAGCCGCTGACGTGCTCGCCTACTTCGAACGACCTGGCACCAGCAACGGGCCGACCGAGGCGCTCAACGGACGGCTCGAACACCTGCGCGGCTCCGCACTCGGGTTCCGCAACCTGACCAACTACATCGCCCGAAGCCTGCTCGAGACCGGCGGCTTCAGACCCCAACTCCTACACCCCCGATTGGGATGAGCCACTTTAAGGCGGCGTCGAAGAACCTAGGAGCCCGAAGCGAAGAGCGGTTCCTTGGCAAGTTCCTTGCCTAGCTCGGGAGCCAGCGAACGGGCAAAATCATGAGATAGATGCGACTGATCATAGTAGGTGATCAGCGAGCCGAGGACCGCGAAGCAACGCTCATCGGAGCAGATGCTGTTCGTGAGGTCTGCGTGAACGATACCTTCCGGGGCAGTTTTACTGTCCAGGGCCTTTTTCAAGTTATGCCGGATGGAGAGGCCCTTGTCGCGAGTTACGGAGCAGGCCTGTGGATCTTCGGGGTTCGTAGCCACGCAGGTGGGCACGTTCTTGTTGCCGAGCCGAGGGACCTCCTGAATGACCGCGACTTTTTTGCCTTTTTCGGTCCACGACTTCCAGAGGCTGGTGAATCCTTCGGTTTTGGGATCTGAAAATTCGTAACCGGGCGAGGAAACCCACTGGCGCTTATTGCCTTGAGCCGCCACGATCACGGCATCCAGAGTTTCATCATTGGCTAGTTGTGGGCCCAGCGCCCGAATTGAATCGGTGCACAAACGCTCGGCTTGGCCACTGAGCTGTTCGGCCTGCTTCAAGGCAGCCAGCGAAGGAGAACATCCCGAGCGGATATGAGTTTCAAGCTGCCAACGACGCTTTTTGGCCAGAACCTCTAGGGCCGGAAGCCACGCGGTGGCGTGTGAGTCCCCCACGACAGCAACACGGAGCTTGGGATTCTCGGTGTCTCCCAGCAGGCAGTTCTTATCCCCCACCTCGAGAGTGTCGGTCTCGCATCCTGGGAACAAAGGTGCCCGGACCTGTTGGGATACTGCGACCGCCGAAGGATATGGGGCAAAATCCGATTCCACCGGCTGACAGTTCACCGGATCCAGCAATGTGCGGGCTCCATAACAAGGATCATCTTGGCTCATTCGGGGCAGGTTGGCGCTTTGCGCCGAGGCAGCGGTTCCTGCCCAACTAACACCGGCAATAATGAGCATTCCAGCCAGTGCAAAAATCAATGCGTTCTTTACCGGTTTGAGCAGTGAACCAAAACGTAGCGGGTTTTCAATCAAGAGTTGCGACAGCCATGCCAGCAGGAGGGTCAGCGCGAAGATTCCTGCCTCGTGATACCACTTCGGCTCGGTGTTCAGCACAAAGGGTGCCACGATAATCAGCGGCCAGTGCCACAGGTACGCGCCGTAGCTGATGTCACCAAGCCAGCGTGCCGGAGCAAGAGAGAGCCAGGTACCGTGTGAAAACCAACGCCCAAACCCATGGCTAACGTTGGCAGCAGCGAGGACGGCTGCAGTTCCCAGTGTGGGTACCAACGCCATGGTTCCGGGGAACCTGGTCAGCGTGGGAATCATCAGCGCACCAATGAGCAGTGTTGCCAATCCAGCCCAGCCCAGCAGCATTCCGGCCCAACCACGGACACCTCGGTTGATGCATAGAAGCGCCACCAACCCTCCGACGGCAAACTGCCAGGCTCGCGCCGCGGTATCAAAATAAGCGCCAGCTGGGTTCGCCGCGGTGATCCATAAACCGTAAATAAAACTCAGTACCGCGATGATGCTGATGGTGATCAGCATGATGCGGTGGACCGAGTACCCGCCTCGGAGTCCGGCACCGGAAATATGCTTCTGAGGGAAAATCTTCGGGATGAGCCAGGCGCCGGCCAACAGCAGTAATGGCCAGCAAAGGTAGAACTGCTCTTCAACCGACAAGGACCAATAGTGCTGAACCGCGGTCGCCATCTGCCCGGCGGCGGCGTAGTCGGTCGCGTCCGAGACCAGCGCCCAGTTCTCCACATAGAGTCCGGCGGCTGCAAGATGCTTGAACATTGTTCCGTGCTCGGTGGCGGGGATCCACAGATAAACCAGCAAGGCTGTCGCGAGGAGCACGGTGAATGCCAGAGGCAAAAGCCGGCGGATGCGTCTGGCCCAGAAGTTCAGTAAGGAGATTTTCCCGGTGCCCTGTAATTCGCGATAGAGATGCGCGGTGATCAGGTAGCCGGAAATGACAAAGAAGATGTCGACACCGATAAAGCCGCCGCTGAGCGCACCGGGTGAACTGCTCCCCAAATGT
>NZ_NRGT01000086.1:0-27487 GCF_002332285.1 Glutamicibacter sp. BW77
GGTGGTGGCTTCAAGCGTGATGACAACCGTGAAGGTGGCTTCCGCGGTACGAGCGATCGCCCAGAACGTGGGAACCGCTTCGATGATCGTTCCAACGAAGCACCACGCGCTCACAACCCTGGCGACCTACGCATTTCGAACCGCCCAGACCGTGAACAGTCCCCAGATATCGATGAGGACGTTACCGGTAAGGAATTGGATCGTGTTGCACGCGCCCAGCTTCGGTACCTCGAAGAACGCTCGGCAAGCTGGGTAGCTAAGCACTTGGTCATGGCTGGCCGTCTACTTGAAGAAGATCCCGAGCTCGCCTATGAGCACACCATGGCAGCCTCCCGTCGTGGCGGCCGCGTTGCAGTTGTCCGTGAAGCCGTAGGCATTGCTGCCTACCACGCAGGCAAGTACGCGGACTCACTACGCGAGCTTCGTACTCACCGACGTATCTCCGGTTCGGATTACAACCTTCCCTTGATCGCAGACTCGCTGCGTGGCTTGGGTCGTGCTGAAAAAGCCATTGAGCTTGCACACTCAGATGAGTGCGCGAATCTGGAATCTGCGGTCAAGGTCGAGATGCACATCGTTGCCGCAGGTGCCTACGGCGACTTGGGCAAATTAGATCTGGCTCTTGCCGAGTTGGAATCTCTAGAACAGCTTGACTTCAATCGCGCTTACTCGTTCAGCCCGCGTTTGTTTACCGCTTATGCTGATCTGCTTGCAGGAGCTGGCCGCACCGAGGATTCCAAGCGTTGGTTCGCTCAGGTTTCTGTCGCAGAGCGTGCTCTTGGCATCGAGGAAGAAGCCGATTCCTTCATCATGGACCTAGCTCCAGAGATGGATGAAGAGGACGAACGCCCACGCGCTAGGGATCTTGTTGATGAGAACGCTGCTGTGGACTCCGAAGATGAAGCTGTTGTTGACGCAGCTGACTCGATTGAGAGCGAAGTGGCCGACGATGACACCGCGGAAACCGATATCGATGATGCCGACGTTGAGACCGAAGAAATCGGCATCGATGAGGAAGACGGCCTAGTTGAGGTAGATTCAGTAGAGGTTGAAACCGAAACTGATAACGTCACCGAAACCGAAACCGACTCACAGAAGTAGGAACTAGTACCGAATGCTGATCTCCGGATTTGATTCCGTTCTTTCAGATCTCGATGGTGTCGTCTACGCGGGTCCCAATGGGATCCCAGACGCCGTCGAGTCATTGAACGCACTCGCAGAAGTTAATGTCGCTCTTGCGTTCATAACGAACAATGCGGGACGTTCGCCAATGTCAGTTGCCGCGCATTTGCGTCAACTGGGTGTGAAAACCGGTGCGGAGCAGGTCTTTGGATCTGCTGATGCCGGAGCCGAGCTATTGGCGCGTGAATTAAATCCGGGCAGCAAGGTACTAGTTGTAGGGTCCCCGTACCTACGTGAATGCATTGCGGTGCGGGGACTCGAAGTCGTAGAGTCACATAAAGATAAACCAGTGGCGGTTATTCAAGGTTTCGACCCGGCCGTTTCTTGGAACGATCTTGCCGAGGCCAGCTATGCCATCAATAACGGGGCACAGTGGGTCGCGACGAACACCGACCTAACCATTCCTCGGGCAGAGGGTATCGCACCAGGTAACGGATCATTAGTCCAAGCGGTGAAACTAGCCACCGGGGTGACACCCCGCGTTGCAGGAAAACCAGAGTCGTTCTTATTTGCGCGTGCAGCGGATCGTTTAGATTCGCGGCGCCCGCTTGTAGTAGGGGATCGTTTGGATACCGATATCCTTGGAGGATATCGAGCCGGCTTTTCTACGGCGCTGGTATTGACGGGTGTGGATTCTCCCCGTAGCGCACTTGGTGCCCCGGTATCGGAGCGCCCAAACTACCTTATTTCCAGCCTCGCAGATCTTTACCGACCTTACCCAACAATCAAAGTGCTTGGCTACGGCGTACAAGTCGGAGAGTCAATTGCTAAGGTTGATGGTGAGTCTATAGAGGTCAGTGGCAATGAATCAGACCTAAATGCATGGCGTGCCGCATGCCATGCTTGGTGGCTGGCTCATTCGCGCCAGCAAGATCATGTTAGTCCCGAAATCCAATTCACCTCGCGCGGATTGGACACCCTGCGACGAGCTCAGAGGTAGCCCACATGAATATGCCAACGCCTGGCCCCAAGTCGGCATCAATGTTGGAAGATGAAGCGCTGGACGACACGCTCTCATCCCTTGCCCAGCAGGATATAACAGAACATTCAGCAATATACGAGCAGCTACTGGCAACTCTTCAGTCGCAGCTTAACTCAACGGAGTACCGCGCGTGAACCGGCTTGATCAAGTACTAGTACTGCGGTCGCTAGCTCGTTCGCGGACCGAAGCGGCCAAGCTTATTGACGCAAAACGAGTTCTGCTCAATGGGGTTGTTGCTACCAAGGCTTCGAAGAACGTGGCTCCGGAATCCGAGCTCGAAGTCTTAGCTAGTGAGGGTGAAGAATACGTTTCCCGTGCCGGCCATAAACTGGCTGGTGCGCTAGATGTATTTACGACCATTTCGCCCGAGTCGTTGCGCTGTCTAGATGCTGGTGCCTCTACCGGCGGATTTACAGATGTCTTACTGCGTCGCGGTGCCAAACAGGTGATGGCCGCGGATGTCGGGCATGGACAACTCGTGAAACAAATTCGTGAAGACTCCCGAGTATCGGTGTTTGAAGGTCTCAACGTTAGGTATATGAACCCCGAGGATATTGGGGGAGAAGTCGACTTGGTCGTAGCCGACTTATCGTTCATTTCATTGCGCTTAGTGATCGACGCTCTGGCAGGCACGACACGCCCGGGTGGTTCGCTCGTGTTGATGGTAAAGCCACAATTCGAAGTTGGACGTGAACACATAAATCGAACCGGCGTGGTTTTATCTCCCGAGTTACGTCGCAGTGCCATTGAAAGCGTCGTAGCATCAGCGCAGGACGTTGGTTTGCAATTGTGTGGTCTGGCCCGCAGTCCCTTGCCCGGACAAGATGGAAACGTTGAATTTTTTCTCTGGCTCGGAAAACCTCCCATGAGTAATCAACAATCCGTCGATGAAGCCAAATTGTGGGAAGTAGTTGACTATTCTTAGAAGTGAATTGCTTGAGCGGTGAATTCCTCATCACCAAGCGCATACTTCTAACCCGAGAGGGGCAGCCTGCCTTGCGCCGCATCCTAGTTTTCACACACACGGGTCGCAAAGAAGCGATCGCCGCGGCTATTGAAACTTGTGGGTTGCTCCATGCTGCCGGTGTGCGTCCAGTGATGCGCAAAAAAGATCATGAAGCAATACAAACTGCAAGCACCGGACTCCGGCTGCAAATCGACATTCTTGGTCAGGATTGCACCATTGAACAGGTCGACTTAGGCGTAGTTCTGGGTGGAGACGGTTCAGTACTGCGCGCAGCGGAACTAGTGCGTGATGCATCTTTGCCGTTGGTTGGCGTAAATCTTGGACATGTTGGTTTTCTAGCCGAGGCCGAGAGATCCGAATTAGCGGACACAGTACATGCTTTGGTGATTGGTGCTTACACCGTTGAAGAACGGATGGCTATCGAAGTTCAGGTTTGGCGGGACAACGTTTGTCTTGCGGAAACTTGGGCACTTAACGAAGCCGCGGTTGAAAAGGCTAATCGCGAACGCATGATTGAGGTTGTCATCGAAGTCGATGGACGACCGATATCTACTTTTGGTTGCGACGGCGTCGTCATGGCTACGCCAACAGGGTCCACTGCCTATGCATTTTCTGCTGGTGGCCCCGTAGTTTGGCCCGAAGTGGCAGCGCTGATCATGGTTCCCATTAGTGCCCACGCACTATTTGCTAAGCCACTGGTGGTTTCGCCAGACTCGATTATGGCGGTTGAAATCTTAACCCGTTCCGAAGCCGGCGCTGTGCTGTGGTGCGATGGTCGTCGAACAATTGACCTGCCGCCTGGAGCTCGTATTGAGGTTACTCGGAGTGACAAGCCAGTGCTTTTGGCAAGGCTTAATACGACTCCATTCTCGGAGCGACTGGTGAATAAATTTGAGCTTCCGATTCAGGGATGGCGCGGCCCGGCGGACGAGGACGAACGCCGTCCAGCAACCACTGCTCTGCCGGTCATCGGGCCCGGCTTTCAGAGCGTCGAACCGCATCACAAGGATGAACCTGGGATCCCGTTAGTGGCTCGTGACGAAATGAAATAAGAGAATTTACGACTCACAACACTCATATTCGAACAAACTTACGATTCAACAAGTACTATTGGGACGAGAACTGGAACGAATGCACTAGAACGACCGGGAGCGGGCGATGATTCAAGAAATTTCGATCTCTAACCTTGGCGTGATTACCAAGGCGACTCTGCCACTTGGGCCGGGGTTGACTGTTGTCACCGGCGAAACCGGTGCGGGTAAAACAATGGTGATCACCGCTCTGTCCTTACTGCTTGGCCGTCGAGCCGATGCCGGTGCAGTGCGAAACGGTGCCGATCACGCACTAGCCGAGGCTGTCGTGCGTCTAGACCCAGACCATCACGCGCTCGAGGCGGCGACTCATGCCGGGGCGTTTGTTGATGAAGTAGGCGATAAGAGTGAACTGTTACTCACTCGCTCTCTGTCCGCTCAAGGTCGTTCCAAAGCGACAGTCGGTGGACGAAGTGCCCCGGTCGGTTTGTTGGCCGAACTAGGGCAGGAGCTGGTGGCTGTCCACGGTCAGTCTGATCAGATTCGTCTGAAAGAGGCTGGCGCGCAACGTGATGCACTTGACCGATTTGCCGGTTCAGGCCTGGCGCGCACGCTCAAGGAGTATCAGCGGACCTACCGACAGTGGCGTGCGTCGAGTAAAGAACTAACTGCGCTTAAGCAAGACTCGCGTGATCGGGTTCGTGAAGCCGAAAACCTAAAACTCGCGCTCGACGAGATTGATTCGCTAGAGCCGTTGCCGGGTGAAGACGAGAATTTACGTGAAACGGCGATGAAGTTGGGTAACGTCGAATCACTGCGAAACGCTAGCCTGCAGGCTAGAGCCATTGTCGATAGTGAAGATTTTGAATCCCCAGGGATTACTACTTTGGCAGAATCTGTTCGCGGAATTTTGGCGCAAGCAAGTGATGATGACCCGGCCCTAGCAGCCTTTGCTGACCGCGCCGCAGAACTTGGCATTCTTGCTTCGGAACTATCGAGCGATATGGCAAGCTACGTCTCAGATCTTGATGAAGAGGGTCCTGAGCGGCTGGCTCAGATTGAAGCACGTCGTGCAGATTTGAATAAACTCATGCGTAAATATGCGCCAAGCATCGATGAAGTTATTTCCTGGGCCGAAGAATCCCGGCAACGTTTGGAACGGCTTGGTTCGGACGACACTCGCATCGAGGAACTCGAGGACGCTGTGGTCCAGCTGGAGCAGAAGGTCTCAGCTCTGGCTACTGATCTCTCTGAAGCCCGACGCAAGGCTGCCACGAAGCTTTCCAAGCGGGGCAGCGCCGAGCTAACCGCATTGGCCATGCCTGATGCGAATCTCTTTGTCGAGATCGGTGATTTGCCGGAGCTCGGTGCATATGGGCAAGACCAGATCGAAATGCTGTTAGCGCCCCATGCAGGTGCCGCGCCTCGCCCACTGGGTAAGGGGGCCAGCGGCGGTGAGCTGTCGCGCGTGATGCTAGCTATCGAGGTAGTCCTCGCAGCAGTAGATCCGGTGCCAACCTTCGTCTTTGATGAAGTGGATTCCGGAGTTGGTGGCAAAGCTGCGGTGAGCATCGGTGAGCGATTGGCGATGCTTGCCCGACATGTGCAAGTCATTGTGGTCACACACCTACCCCAAGTGGCGGCCTATGCTGATCGTCATATCCGCGTGATCAAGACCTCAAACGGTAAGTCAGCGGCCGGCGCCGGGTTTACCGCCAGTGACGTAATCACTCTTGATGATACAGAACGTGTCCGTGAGCTGGCCCGGATGTTGGCAGGTCAGGAGGAATCTGACACCGCTCAAGCGCATGCAGAAGAGCTTCTGGCTGATGCGCGGAAGATGGTCGAATCATTGGTGACGAAGAGCGCACGCTAAATGGCAGAGACGGACTTTGGCATCTTCGGCAGGTGTCGTAGAGTTGCAAAGTGGATGGTCGGTATTCGCGAAAGCGAGCAATGGTGATAGGATGAAATCCCGTGGTGCAGCGTAAATTAACTCGTGATTCTCGGTCGTCTGAAACGACAAAACATATCTTCGTCACCGGCGGTGTAGCCTCCTCCCTGGGTAAGGGATTGACGGCATCCAGCCTTGGACACTTAATTCGAGCTCGTGGTCTCTCCGTGACCATGCAGAAGCTCGATCCGTACCTGAACGTCGATCCAGGTACTATGAACCCTTTCCAGCATGGTGAAGTCTTCGTTACTGACGATGGCGCAGAAACCGACCTGGACATCGGACACTACGAGCGCTTCCTGGATGAAAATCTTCCGGGTTCCGCCAACGTGACCACCGGTCAGGTTTATTCAACCGTTCTGGAACGTGAACGTCGCGGTGAATACCTAGGCGATACAGTTCAAGTCATTCCTCACATTACTGACGAAATCAAGCGTCGTATGCGTTTGGCGGCCACCGAGCCAGGTGAAGGCAAATCGGCCCCTGACGTTATTATCACCGAAATCGGTGGCACGGTCGGTGATATTGAATCCCAGCCATTCCTTGAGGCAGCTCGCCAGGTCCGCCAGGACATTGGACGAAAGAACGCCTTCTTCGTTCACGTTTCCCTCGTTCCCTACATTGGCCCGAGCCACGAGCTGAAGACCAAACCAACTCAGCACTCGGTGGCTGCTCTGCGTTCCATCGGCATTCAGCCGGACGCTCTGGTCATCCGCTCTGATCGTGCAATCCCAGACGAGATGCGCGCAAAGCTCGGACGTACCTGCGACGTGGAAACCGAAGCAGTCATCAGCTGCCCGGATGCGCCGAGTATCTACGAAGTTCCAAAGATCCTGCATGCACAGGGCCTTGATGCTTACATCGTGCAGACTCTGGATATGAAGTTCCGCGACGTGGATTGGGAAGGTTGGGACCGACTACTAGACGTCGTCCGCAACCCGAAGCATGAACTGACCATCGCTTTGGTCGGAAAATACATCGAACTTCCAGATGCTTATCTCTCGGTCACCGAAGCTTTGAAGGCCGGCGGTTTCGCTAACGATTCCAAGGTCAAGATCCGTTGGGTACCGTCCGATGACTGCGCTACCGAAGAAGGAGCCCGCAAGGCTCTCGATGGTGCGGAAGCAATCTGTGTACCTGGTGGCTTCGGTATTCGCGGTCTTGAAGGAAAGCTCGGCGCGCTGCGATTTGCTCGTGAAAACCAGATTCCTACCTTGGGCCTGTGCCTAGGTCTGCAGTCCATGGTGATCGAGTACGCCCGCAATATGGCTGATCTACCAGAAGCTTCATCTACCGAGTTTGATCCGGAGTCTTCCACCCCAGTCATCGCGACTATGGCCGAACAGCTGGACATTGTTGACGGCAAGGGTGACCTAGGCGGAACCATGCGCTTAGGTTTGTATGACGCGAAGCTTCTGCCAGGTTCTGTGCTGGCCGAAACCTACGGCAAGACCGAGGTTGCTGAACGCCACCGTCACCGCTACGAAGTCAACAATGCTTACCGTGCGCAGCTTGAAGAGGCGGGACTAGTCTTCTCCGGAACCTCCCCGGATGGCAAGCTCGTCGAGTTCGTTGAACTGCCTAAGGACGTACATCCGTACTACGTCTCCACGCAGGCTCACCCAGAACTTTCCAGCCGCCCAACTCGCCCACACCCGCTCTTTGCAGGTCTGGTCGCCGCGGCTCTGGCAAAGCGCAACGCCTGAGCAATACCGGTTATAAACCGTCTAAGGTAGTACCTGTTAGGTCATACCAATAGAAGGGCCCGTTCGCGTGGAACCACAACCGATATCTGATGAACTTTCACCTCGAGAGTTGATCGGACGTGAAACCGTATATGAAGGACGCATCTGGAATGTCGTCCACGATACAGTGCAACTTTCGGATGATGGATCCCGCATCGAGCGAGACTACATCGTGCACCCCGGTGCCGTGTCGATCCTCGCCCTCGATGAACGCGAACGGGTCCTTTTAGTTAACCAATACCGTCACCCTGTCGGTATGCGGCTGTGGGAACTTCCCGCCGGATTGCTCGACGTGGCGGGGGAGCCGCCACTGGAAGGCGCCAAGCGAGAACTCTGGGAGGAAGCGGATCGAACCGCTGAATCTTGGGCCGTCCTTACCGACGTTTTTCTCTCTCCAGGGTCTTCTTCCGAGGCGCTACGAATATTTTTAGCGCGTGATGTGAATCTGGCGCCGGAAGGACAGCGTCACGAACGCACTGATGAAGAAGCCGAAATCATCACCCGCTGGGTGCCCCTAGACGAGGCTGTAGCCGCAGTGCTTGACGGCCGAATCCATAACCCCTCGGCGGTAGTAGGCCTCTTGGCAGCCTTTGCTGCACGTGCGAGCAATTACTCCACGTTGCGACCGGCTGATAGTGCATTCGACGCGCACCCCGGATTGCGCGGGGCCTAAAGCGCCCCATGAGTTTGCCCGAAGCAACTGCCCAACCGGCGCCGAAATCCGGCACGTTTGAGTCCGCGCTACGCCGCTACCTGCAACACTTGGCGATCGAGCGTGGCCTGGCAAAAAATACCTTGGACTCCTATCGTCGGGATCTAACTCGTTACCAAGAAACTTTGGAAACACGTGGCATCACTGATCCCGCATTGATCACCGAAAATGATGTCAGTGGCTACCTACAGCAGTTGGCACGCGGCGATGATGAGCATCAGGCTCTGGGGCCCAGATCGGTCGCACGCCATACGGTGGCCATTCGGCAGCTGCATAAGTATTGGGAGCTAGAGGAGATTTGTGCGCCAAATCCTGCTCGTGAGGTGCAACCTCCGACGGTGGGCCAGTCGTTGCCGAAGGCGATCAGCATTTCTGCGGTGACTCAGATTCTCGATTCCATTGCGTTGGATACTCCCGCTGGGCTGAGAGATCGGGCGATTCTAGAATTTTTGTACTCGACCGGTGCCCGTATCTCCGAGGTTGTCGGGCTGGATGTAGATGATCTGCATTTTGCCGATGACGCGGTAGTGCGTTTGTTCGGTAAGGGCTCGAAAGAACGGGTTGTACCGGTCGGTGGTTATGCCCAGCGCGCGGTCAGCGACTATCTGGTGCGTGCCCGTCCGGGACTGGCTACCAAGGGCAAAGGGACACCTGCCTTATTTCTGAATCAGCGCGGTGGCAGGCTTTCACGCCAGTCGGTGTGGCTGATTCTGGCCAAGGCCGCGCAGCGCGCGGGGATCGAGGGTGAGGTTTCTCCACACACGCTTCGACATTCCTTTGCCACTCATCTTCTAGAGGGCGGAGCAGATGTGCGAGTGGTTCAAGAATTATTGGGTCATGCCTCGGTCACCACCACGCAGATTTACACGAAGGTCACCGTCGATTCATTGCGTGAGGCTTACCTTTTTGCGCACCCGAGGGTGAACTAGGTTTTTGGGCATGTCAATGAATTTGTCCCGGCCGAAACCCGTTGCTTTACTTGCTTTGCTACGCGACGGTGAATTCGGTACCGAGGTACTGCTTGGGAGAAAACTGCGTGGTTTTGGCATCGGCAAGATCGTTTTGCCCGGCGGGAAGATTGAGCCCGGCGAAACATCCGAGCAAGCTGGAATTCGTGAGTTCTTCGAAGAAACCGGGCTGCTTGTGGCTTCGGACCAGCTTCGGACAGCGGCCAAGATAGTCTTCAATTTTCCGGCCAATCCGAGCTCTGACATGGACTGTGCAGTATTCATCGCGCGTTTAGCCAGCGGGAGTCTTGCACCCAGCGAGGAACTGGAACCGTTGTGGTTTTCAGCCAGCGCATTGCCGGTGACACAAATGTGGGAAGATTCCCCGTTATGGCTTCCACGCATGCTGGCGGGAGAACAATTCACCGCCCACATCAGTTATGCGGCGGATAATCAAACCCTGCAAGAGATCGCCTTGGCGCCTTGGCCTGAGTAAAGCACCAGGATCTAGGATTATTCTGCGGTACTGAGGATCGAGGGTCTTTCTTCGCTAGCCTGGGCGGGGTAGGGCTCGTAAATTAGCAGGTCTCCGGGCTGGCAATCGAGTGCTTCAGATCAGGCTTCCAACGTGCTGAAGCGGACGGCTTTGGTACGCCCATTTTTGAGAACTGCAAGATTTGCATGGGTGATGCCGATTTTTCGACTAGTTCACCAACCGCCATTTTCGGCGGGAGAGCATGACATCGATGTCTACTCTGATGGCCATTAGATCACGACGCCCAACTCCGTGCGCAACGCCGCTGCCTGGGCTTCGGTGGTTGAGGCTTGGAAAAACAATTGGCGCAGGACCCACACAATGAGCGCGATCCCAGCTAGCAGGACTCCGAATCCACCCACCAAGAGCACTACTGTCGGTGCTACTGCATCGTCTGGGGCCATGACCGTGCCCAGAATAAATGTCATCAGTGAGCCCATGGAAATCGCGACGATGATCAGACCCAGCACGATTCTCACTGCGAGGGTACTCGATGTGCCCATGGAAGATACACCTGTTGTCCTCTTACGATGAACACTTATCGATAAGCAACATACCGCCGTGTCAGTTAACACAAGAGCGGAGTCGAACCGATCGGCCCGACTCCGCTCTTGTGTACGGATTCTTGTTACAGCGCGCGCTGCTCCGGACCGTTGTACGCGGACAACGGACGGATCAGTGCGTTTGAGGCGCGCTGCTCGAAGATGTGGGCGGTCCAGCCGGTGATGCGTGCCGCGATGAAGATCGGGGTGAACATTTCGGTGTCAAAACCCATCAAGTGATAGGTCGGGCCGGCTGGGTAGTCGAGGTTTGGTTTGATCGCCTTCGCCTCATCCATGGCCGACTCCAGGCCATCGTAGAGTCCAAGCATTTCGGAACGACCGTAATGCTCGATCATCTTGTCCAGCGCAGCCTTCATCGTTGGTACCCGCGAGTCACCGTGCTTGTACACGCGGTGGCCGAAACCCATGACCTTCTTCTTCTGTGCCAGCGCATCTTCCATCCACGCCTTCGCACGGACGGCAGCATCCTTGCGGGATTCGTTCTTGTCGATACCGATCTCGTCGAAGGTGTGCATCACCGCCTCGTTGGCGCCGCCGTGCAAAGGACCCTTCAAAGCACCGATGGCGCCGGTGACAGCCGAGTGCAGGTCCGAGAGCGTCGAGGTAATTACGCGTGCGGTGAAGGTGGAGGCATTGAAGGAGTGCTCCGCATAGAGCACCATCGACACGCGGAACGCGTCGACTACCTCGGGGGCAGCCTCTTCACCGAAGCTCATCCATAAGAAGTTCGACGAGTAGTCCAAATCCTCGCGTGGTGCCACGAGCTCTTGGCCACGACGACGGCGCTGATCATAGGCGACGACCGCTGGGAAAGCCGCGAACAGTTCCTTGGCCTTGCGCAGTTCCGCCTCGGGGGAGGAATTTTCTGCCTCTGCGTGGTTGGCGCCGATCACCGATACGGCCGTGCGTCCAACATCCATTGGATGGCAGTCGGTAGGCAGTAGGTCAATAGCAGCCTTCACGCGTGGATCGAGCGCACGATTAGCTCGCTCGAAGGCGCTGAATTCGGTCAGCTCCGACTCGCTTGGCAATTCACCAGTCCACAGCAGTAGCGCGACTTCTTCGAAGGACTTGCTTGCCGCGAGATCCTGTACCGGGTAGCCACGATAAAGCAGCGAGTTGGTCTCCGGATTGACCTTAGAGACCGCCGTGTAATCCACGACGACGCCGGCAAGGCCCTTCTTGATATCCTCGGTGGTGCTCATAAGTGCATCCTCTTCGTTGATGGATCCCCGTACTAGAGGTTCGAGTTATTGGTATCGATGTCGAGGGTGGGAACTTGGAAGTTGAAGATCCCGGTGTCGAATCGGTTGTACGCCTCATAGTCGACTAGCTCGTAGAGACGTGACCTGGTTAACATGTTATCCACTTCGCGCTCTTGAGTTCCATCTTCGCTAATTGCGTCGAGTACTCGCTCGGCCGCACCCATGGCGCTACGCAGCAAGGTCACCGGGTAAATGATTAGTGCAACACCGGCTTCGGCCAGCTCCTGGCGGTTGAAAAGCTCGGACTTGCCGAACTCGGTCATATTCGCCAACACCGGTACATCAACCGCATTACAGATGGCTTCAAATTCCGACACATTCTTCATGGCCTCAGGGAAGATGGAGTCCGCCCCGGCATCAACCATCGCCTTTGCCCGGTCGATCGCAGCATCCAGACCTTCCACCGCACGGATGTCGGTGCGCGCCATGATCAAGAAGTTCTCATCAATGCGTGCGTCGGCTGCTGCGGCGATGCGCTTGAGCATGGTCTCGGTATCCACCACGTTCTTGCCGTCCAAGTGGCCGCAGCGCTTCGGATTGAACTGGTCTTCGATATGGCAGCCGGCCAAGCCAGCGTATTCCAGCTCTTGGATCGAGCGGGCCACGTTCATCGGTTCACCAAACCCGGTGTCTGCGTCCACGATCGAAGGCAAATCGCTCATTCGGGCGATCTGTCCGGCACGCGTGGCGACCTCGGTCAGAGAGGTCAGTCCAATGTCGGGGAGGCCCAGGTCGTTGGCGAGCACTGCACCGGAAATGTAGATGCCGTCGAAGTTCTTCTCACTGATCAGCTTGGCCGAGAGTGGGTTGAACGCTCCGGGGAACTGGCGAGCAGCTCCCGGGGTGAGCATTTCGCGTAGCGCGGCACGCTTGGCCGCTGGGGTTTTAGTTGAGTACAACATCCTAGAACAGGCCCTTCGGTGCGGCTGCGGCGTCGATAACTCCGGCTGCCGCAACGATGTTTAGCTGCTCCAGCTCGCCGGCACCCAGATTTTCCAGGTTTTCGGCGGCGGCGATGAAGCGGTCGATTTCCGCGTCGTCGACCAGGCCGGTGGCAAGGCTGCGGAACTTGTTGATGTACTGCTCGCGAGCGAATGGTCGAGCGCCTAGTGGGTGCGCGTCGGCCACAGCGATCTGGTCGGTGATCACGGTGCCATCGTTCAGCGTGATTTCGACGCTGCCGCCGAAGGCCTTCTCTGCGATGTCCAGCGAGTGGTAGCGACGGGTCCACTCAGCGTCTTCTTCGGTGGTGACCTTGTGCCACAGTGCCACGGTGTCTTCACGGCCGGCACGCTCCGGGGAGTAGGAATCCACGTGGTGCCATGCGCCGTCCTGCAGGGCGACGGTGAAGATGTATGGAATCGAGTGATCCAGGGTCTCGCGTGAAGCGGTTGGATCGTACTTCTGTGGATCGTTGGCGCCGGAACCAATGACGTAGTGAGTGTGGTGGCTGGTCTTGATCAGCACCGACTTCACATTCTTCGCCTCGGTGGCTTCTGGGTGCTCACCATGCAGCTTGCGAGCCAGGTCGATCCAGGCCTGCGCCTGGTATTCAGCCGAGTGTTCCTTGGTGTAGGTGTCCATGATGGCGCGCTTTGCTTCGCCAGCCTCTGGCAACGGCACCTCGTAGGCGGCATCCTTGCCGTCGAGCATCCAGGCGATCACGCCATCTTCGCCTTCATAGATTGGCACTGGTGAGGTCTGGCCGCGCATCGCACGGTCAGCTGCTTCAACTGCCATCTTGCCGGCGAAGGCTGGGGCGTGTGCCTTCCAGGTGGAAATTTCGCCCTTACGTGACTGGCGGGTTGCGGTGGTGGTGTGCAGGCCCTGGCCGACAGCCTGGAAGATGGTTTCAACATCTAGACCCAACAGGGTGCCGATGCCGGCCGAAGCCGATGGGCCCAGGTGTGCTACGTGGTCGATCTTGTGCTTGTGCAGGCAGATGGCCTTCACTAGGTCAACCTGGATTTCGTAACCGGTGGCGATGCCACGGATCAGATCCTTGCCCGAAGCGCCGGTGTGCTGGGCGACGGCCAAGATGGGTGGGATGTTATCGCCTGGGTGCGAGTACTCGGCGGCCAAGAAGGTGTCATGGTAATCGAGCTCGCGCACTGCAACGCCGTTAGCCCAGGCTGCCCACTCGGGGGAGACCTTTTCGGTGATGCCGAAGACGTTGGCGCCCTTGCCACCGGTGGACGGTGCGTGGGTTAGCGCTTGGGAGCGAGCGGCAATGATCGGACCGCGGTTCAGCGAGGCGATGGCCACCGAAGCGTTGTCGATGATGCGGTTAATGATCATGTCGGTGACCTCAGCGGTCACTTCTACCGGATCGGCTGCAACGGTTGCGATCTTGTGTGCTAGCTGATCCTCGCGGGCGAGGTTTTCTTCGGAGCGGTAAACGCGAACTGGATGATTGATCATGGTGTCCTTTCAGTGGCGACCGCGTGGGTCATGATGTGTTCAAGCGATTGGTGTAGGTGGACCGTGGTGGCCGCGGCAGCGACCTCTGGTTTCCCGCTGGCGATCGCCCTGGCAATCGCCGCATGTTCTCCGGCGGATTCTAATAATCGCTCTGGATTGTCTTTTGCTAGCCGACGGACGCGTTGCAGATGAACGCGTAGTGTGCGCAGCGCACCGGAGAGGTACGTATTGTTCGCTGCCGTGTCGATCATCTCGTCGAGTTCGCTGACCAACTGGTAGTACCCGTCGGTGGCGGCTTCGGCGCGCAATTGCTGCGCCGCGGTTTCGAATCGCTTTGCCAACAGGGCAAAATCAGCGCCATGAGTGGAGCGTGCTGCGAGGCGTGCGCTTTCGCATTCCAACGCCCGGCGCAAAACGAAGAGGTCTTCGACGTGGGTATCGGAGATTTCGGAGACGATCGCACCGCGTCCGCGCTGTTGCACCGCTAACCCATCAGCGACCAGTCGGGCTAAGGCTTCACGCACTGGGGTACGGGAAACTCCAAGCCTGTCGGACTGCTCCACCTCGGCGAGTACCGTACCCGGTGACAACCGCCATTCGACGATGTCGCGGCGCAGGCTCTCGTAGACCTTGTCGCTTGCTTTCATGGTTCGATTGTATACATGAATGGCGGGAAAGGGATAGTAAAGCGTAAATTTTTTCGCAATCTTCGTAGAAATGTATACAAATAACTTGCGAACATGTGACTGCCCTCATACGCTAGTAGATGTAGCAACCGCACAGCCGCCGGGTGACGACGCCCGGCCCCAGGAGGGAAACATGGCACAGGAATACCGCCAGGCCTTTAACCAGGCCGCTACCGATCCGGCCGCGTTTTGGCTCACCGCCGCCCGAGATGTGCAGTGGGACAAGGCGCCCACCCAAGCGATCGATGATTCGAAGGCGCCACTGTACAACTGGTTCCCGGACGGAAAGCTGAACCTATCGGCCAACGCACTGGATCGACATGTGGCTGCCGGGCGCGGGGATCAGGCCGCACTCATTTACGATTCGGCAATGCTGAATAGCAAAACCGAGTACAGCTACAGTGAACTTTTGCGCGAAGTGGAAATCTTCGCCGGCGTTTTGCGCGACCGCGGTGTAAAAACCGGTGACCGTGTCTTGATCTACCTACCGATGATTCCGCAGGCTGTCATCTCGATGCTTGCCTGTGCGCGCCTCGGTGCAGTGCACTCGGTAGTTTTTGGTGGTTTCGCTCCGAAAGAGCTGGCCGCTCGTATTACCGACTGCGAGCCGGTAGCCATCGTCACGGCCTCGGGCGGTATCGAACCCTCGCGTCATATTGAATACCTGCCGGCCGTCGCCGAGGCTTTGGCGCTCGCCGAAAAATCTGTGCGAGATGTCATCGTGAGCCACCGCGACGGGTTTGAACACAGCCCCAGTGAGTACCAGGACGCTTCCGAGGTCAATTGGCTGGATTGGGATGAGCTAGCCAAGGTGGCCCAGCCCGCCGCGCCAGTGTCACTGGACTCCACCCACCCGCTCTACGTGCTCTACACCTCCGGAACCACCGGTTCCCCTAAGGGAGTCGTACGCGATACCGGTGGTTACACCACGGCGCTGCAGTTCTCCATGAACGCGATTTACGACGTACACCCCGGTGACGTCATGTTTACCGCTTCGGATGTGGGCTGGGTCGTGGGCCACTCCTACATCGTGTACGCACCATTGATCGCCGGCGCGACCTCCGTACTCTACGAGGGCAAGCCAATTGGCACCCCGGATGCCGGCGTGTTTGGGCGCATTATCGAGGACCACAAGGTCACCACAATGTTCACCGCACCCACCGCGCTGCGTGCGGTGCGTAAGGCCGACCCGTCCGGAGCGCTGATCGCCGCTCATGACCTGTCCTCGCTGCGCGCACTATTTGTTGCCGGAGAGCGGCTGGACCCGGACACTTACCACTTTGCGGTGGATCTGCTGGGCATCCCGGTCGTGGATAACTGGTGGCAGACCGAAACCGGTTGGCCTATCGCCTCCAACCCGCTGGGACTGGAGGAGCTGACTGCGAAAGCCGGCAGCCCCACCACCCCGGTACCCGGTTTTAACGTAGAAATCCGTGACGCCCTCGGCGCTCAGGTAGCTGCTGGCGATGAGGGAAATATCGTCATCAAGCTGCCGTTGCCACCGGGCGCACTGACCACGCTGTGGGGCAATGACCAGCGCTTCATCGACACCTATCTCACGCAGATCGAAGGCTTCTACCTCACCGGTGATTCGGGCTTCCTCGATGAGGACGGTTACCTGTTTGTCATGGGGCGCACCGATGACGTGATCAACGTGTCCGGACACCGGTTGTCCACCGGCGCCATGGAGCAGGTGCTCGCCAGCCATCCGGCGGTCGCCGAATGCGCGGTGATCGGCATCAACGACGCACTCAAAGGCCAGCGTGCCAGCGGATATGTGGTGCTCAAATCCGGTGTGGACACGGACGAGGAAACACTGAAAAAGGAGATCGTTGCGCTGGTGCGCCAGCATATCGGACCGGTGGCGGACTTCCGTGAGGTGACCGTGGTGGCCGGGCTGCCGAAGACGCGCTCGGGAAAGATTCTGCGCAAAACCATGCGGCAGATCGCCGACGGCAAGGAGTACACGGTGCCTTCGACCATCGAGGATCCAGCGGTGCTCGATGACCTTGCGAACTACCTGCGCCCGCAAGGATAATCAGCACCACTAAAGCACTCAAGGCCTGTCCGAACCACAGAAATCGTGGGGGACAGGCCTTGAAATGTTTTGCGGGGTTAGATGCTCACGCCGAAAACCCACGGAACCAACGTGTAGATGGCGCCCACGATCAGCACCATTGAGATCAGGTTCAGCCAGACGCCGGCTCGTACCATCTGCCTGATGGAGACCTCGCCGGATCCGAAAGCCACGGCATTGGACGGGGTAGCTACCGGCAACATGTACGCGGAACACACCGCCAAGGTCATCACGATGATCATCAGCAACGGATCCACGCCGACGCCGACTGCCACCGCACCCATGATCGGGAAGAATGCGGCAGCGGTGGCCGTATTGCTGGTTAGCTCGGTCAGGCCCAAGCCAACAAGCGCGGCCACGAGCAGGACGAGGATTGGTGGCAGGTCTCCGAGCGTGCTCACCTGATCGCCGATCCACTTTGATAGCCCAGTGGAGGTGAACATCGCCGATAGCGACAGGCCGCCGCCGAAAAGTAGCAGCAGACCCCAAGGGATATCACGCGCCGATTCCCATTTCAGTAACGGGCCGGCGCTCTTGCCCGCAGGAACTAGGAAGCAGGCTATGGCCGCGCCCATCGCAACCTGAGTATCCGAGATTTCGCCGAGGAACGGCATCGACTGCGCAATTGCGGGAATCTTAGCGATAAATGGCAGAGCAACCCAGCAGAAAATCGCGACCAGGAAAATCGCGGCAACGCGACGTTCGGAGGTGGACATGGTGCCCAGCTTTGTCAGTTCGGCGCGAATCAGATCCTTGCCACCGGGGATTTGTTTCAGTCCGGTGCGGAAAACCAGTTTGGTCAGCACCAGCCACGCGACCAGCAGCATGAAGACTGCTACCGGGACGCCCACGAGCATCCACTTGCCGAACTGCATCTCGTAGTTCAGCTCTGCATCAAGGTATGCAGCCATCAACGCCATCGGTGGCTGACCGATGAGCGTGGCCATGGAGCCGATGGTCACACCGTAGGCAATGCCCAACATCATCGAGGCTGAGAACTTCGCGTCTACGGCTTTGGGATCGATATTGCGGACCAGCTGCAGGATCGAGACACCGATCGGGACCATAATCACCGCGGTGGCGGTGTTGGAAACCCAGGCCGAGATAAACGCGGAGGCAAGCATCAGCCCGAAGACGATCTGATCCGGACGTGTGCCTACGGCACGGATCGTGAGCAGTGCGATGCGCCGGTGAAGATTACTGCGCTCCGTGGCGAGCCCCAGGATCACGCCGCCCATGACGAGGAAAACTACCGGGTTGGCGTAAGGCGCGGCCACGTTGGTCATCGTGTCCATCCCGAATAACGGGAAGAGTACCAATGGAAGCAGCGAGGTCACTGGAATAGGTGCGGCTTCGGTGATCCACCAGATTGCCATCCACGCGGCACACCCGGCGACTGCCTGTCCCTGGAAGGATAGTGACTCGGGTAGGGCCAAGAAAAGGAGAAAACCAACTAAGGGGCCAGTAAGCAAGGACAGCAGCTTGCGGCTCGGCGGAGCGGTCGTCGGCGCGGAGGGTTCGACGCGTGCTGCATCGCTCACGCTGATTTGCACATCTTGTGACAAGGATGATCCTGAGGGGCTTGGGCGAATGTTACTTCGCTAACGTAGCCCTGAGAGCTAGGTAACTGAAATACTTATTTGCGCGCCACTAGGATGCTGGGCCTATCAATTGAGCCCAGATAGCAGATCAACGTCGCGCATCCTTCGAAAAGAAAACGCAAGCAGGGCAGCTAGTCAGTGCGAATTGTGCTGGTATTCAAATTCCGGCCGGCCACGGGTGCCATGGCGTGGTTGTTTCACCGCGGTCTTAACCAACGCCAAATGTTCTAGGTATCGGCGGGCAGTCACCCGCGAGAGTCCTAATTCCTCACCCAGTTCGGTAGCCGAAAAGGCGCGGGTCGGGCTGGACGCCAAATGGTTTTGGACCTGTTCCAGCGTTTGGCTGATCAGTCCCTTGGGCAGCGACACTGAGGCGCTAGTGGTGCGCAACGCCGAAAACGCGGTATCCAAGGCGGCCTGCGAGGTGGAGGACCCACCCGAGCGCATGGTCGCAATAAACGCCCGATGGTTTTCCAGTTTTTCGGCAAAGACCGCGAAGCTAAACGGCTTGATCAGGTACTGGGTGATTCCCGTAGCTACCGCAGATCGGACCACGGCCAGGTCACGCACCGCGGTAATGGCAATAATATCGAGCGTATAACCGCGCCCGCGCATTCGGCGGGCCACGTCAATTCCGTGCAAGTCCGGCAGCGTCATATCCAGCAGGACCAAGTCGAAGGGGGCACCTGCCTCGTGGGCGTCGCTGAGCATTTGCAGTGCGCCGTACCCATTGGCAGCGATGGCGCCGGTGCGGAACCCGGGAACCCGATCCACATACATGGCGTGGGCGCGGGCGGTCTCCGGTTCGTCGTCAACCACCAGTACCCGGAAGTCGCTGCTCGGCTCGGTTAAGCTCACGCGCTGTCCTCCTCAGGCAGAACCGGCAGGGTGACGGTGAATATCGCCCCGGCATCGTTGTCTATGGTCATTGTTCCATGAAGCCGCGTCACCGCCTGCTGCACCAGAGCGAGCCCGAGTCCGCGCGGCGCGTTGCCCTGTTTGGTGCTCACTCCGAAACGCAGCAGGTTTTCCAGGAATTCGGGTTCGATGCCCGGCCCGGAATCCGCGACGGAGATGATCACCTCGTCCGCGAGGGCATTAACTTCCACCCAGACGGTCGACTCCTCGGTACCCACCGAAACGTCCAGCGCATTATCCAGCAAGTTGCCGACGATGGTCACGATGTCGGTGGCGTGGAAGGTATCCGGGCGGACCACCCCGGTGGCGGTAATGCTGAGGGTGACTCCGCGTTCGTGGGCCTGTGCCGATTTAGCGACCAGCAAACTAGACAGGTACACGTCATCGATGTTTTGCACGATCGCGTCGGTGAGCGCTTGGGAATTTTGCCGGTCATCGACGGCGAAGGCCAGCGCCTTGTCCGCGCTGCCATTTTCGATCAGCGTGGCGATGGTATGCAGGCGGTTGGCGTGCTCATGGGTCTGGGCACGTAGCGCGGTGGAGAAAGTTTTCAGCGACTGCACTTCGCCGGTCAGTTCCTGCACCTCGGTCAGATCACGCAGGGTGAGCACCTGGCCGCTGGGTGCCTGTACTCGCAGCCAGCGCAATGGCAGCCGGTACCTGCCGGGCAGCTGGGTTCCGGTCAGTCTGGCGTTGCTCTGTGACACTGCAAGCACCGAGTTGTGGCCCAAGTGGATTTCATCGCGCGCGGCCCGGCCGCTGGACATTAATTCACGCAGGGTGTCGGGCAGCTTGGCGTCCGAAAGTTCCAAACCGTCGCCCGGGGCCTGCGCCGGCAGCTTTAAGAGGCGGGCTGCTTCGGAGTTATAGAGCACAATGCGGTGCCTGCGGTCCAGCAGAATCAATCCCTCGCGTACCGAGTGCAGTGCGGAGAAGTAGAACGCGTAGAGCCGGCGCAGCCCGTGCGGGCCGAAGCCCAGGGTGGCGCCTTGAATGTATTTGGAAAATGACCAGGAAGTGAACCCGGCCAGCAGCAGCGCAAACAGTGAGACCAGCAGGATTTACGGCAGCTCTTCGCGGTAAAGCACCTGCAGACTTTCCAGCGTGATGCCGGTGGCGACCATGCCCACGATCTTCCCGTCCTTCGCGTAGACCGGGGCGATGGTTCGTACCGAGCGTCCTAGGGTGCCGACCGCCTGCTCGGAGAAGACCTCACCGCTCAGGGCTTCTGCGGTGGACCCGGAATAGGGCTTACCCAGTTGCGCCGGGTTGGGGTGGGTCACACGCAACAGGTCCGGGGTCATGATGGTGATGAAATCAATGGTTTGCGCGTGGCTCAAAATGTCCTGGGTATAGGGCTGCAGGCTGGCGCTGGGGTCATCTTCTTGCAGGGCGTTGGCCACGAAGGGGTCGTTGGCCAAGGTAGTGGACACGGTGGCAACCGTTGATTGCCGTACGTCCAGGGCCACTCGGGCCACGTGCTGATAGGAAGCGATGCCAAGCCAAACGATCACCACGATGACCAGCAGCATTTGTGCGGCAAAAATACGGGCGGCAAATGACCAGCCGTCGCGGGTCAACGGGACCGGTGCGTTGGCTGCGGCACTATCGTGCTGGTCGCTGGCCATGAACTTGGCTCCGTGATCGAACGTTAAAGTTTTGCTGTGTGAACAATATGAACGCAATAGAGATGCACATCACCCGAGCGCGCACCATTGAACAAGAACGATCTTACGCGCCAGCCTGACAATGCAGTCCAGCTGGCCCCTCGGCATATGAAGGCTGGATTCACCATGGCTGTCACAGAACAAGTCCCGCAGAACCCGGAGTCGCAGACGCCGGTCAAGAAAAAAGACCGCACTCACTGGCTATACATCATGGTGATCGCCGCGGTGATCCTCGGCGCGGCCGTTGGCCTGATCTTCCCTGAACTCGGCAAGGCGCTTAAGCCGCTGGGCACCGGCTTCGTCGCGCTGATCAAGATGATCATCGCCCCGGTGATCTTCTGCACCATTGTCCTTGGCATTGGCTCGATTGCCAAAGCGGCTACGGTCGGCAAGGTGGGCGGCTTGGCGCTGCTGTACTTCATGACGATGTCTACCTTCGCCCTGGCCATCGGCCTGCTGGTGGGTAACTTGATCCACCCGGGTGAAGGCCTTGAGCTCAAGCCTTACGAAGCAGGTGGCGCAGGTGAAGAAAACGCCACCGTCGCGTTCCTGCTTGAACTGATCCCCGGCGATCTGCCGGTCTTGCCAACCCTGGTCCTCGCGCTGATCGTCGGTTTCGCTTTGCAATCGATGGGCAAGTCCGGCGAGCCGGTGCTGAACGCCGTCAAGAGCATTCAGCAGGTTGTTTTCCGAATCATGATGATGATCATGTGGATCGCGCCGGTTGGCGCTTTCGGTGCCATCGCCGCAGTGGTTGGCGCCACCGGTTGGGCAGCCATCGGTTCCATGGCGATTCTGATGGGCGCCTTCTACGCTACCTGTGCAGTATTTATCGTGGTCATTCTCGGAACCATGCTGCGCCTGGTGACCGGGCTGAACATCTTCGCGTTGCTGAAGTACCTGGCCCGCGAATACCTGCTGATCTTCTCTACCTCTTCGTCCGAGTCGGCGCTGCCACGCCTGATCGCGAAGATGGAGCACGCCGGCGTCTCCAAGCCAGTGGTGGGCATCACCGTGCCAACCGGTTACTCGTTCAACCTTGATGGCACCGCCATCTACCTGACCATGTCGGCGCTGTTCGTTTCCACCGCTATGAACATGCCGATGAACCTCGGCCAACAGATCGGCCTGTTGCTGTTCATGATCATCGCTTCCAAGGGGGCTGCCGGTGTCACCGGTGCCGGCCTGGCAACCCTGGCAGCCGGCCTGCAGGCTCACCGTCCGGAACTGCTCGGCGGTATGGGCGTTATCGTGGGTATCGATAAGTTCATGTCCGAGGCTCGTGCGCTGACCAACTTCACCGGCAACGCCGTGGCCACCTTGCTAATTGGCAAGTGGACCAAGGAGATCGATATGGAGCAGGCCCGTGCCGTGCTGTCCGGCGAGCGTCCGTTCGACGAGCAGTCGATGGATCCAGACGCCCACTAATCTAGGCGCACTCTAAAAATCAAAAGTCCGCGGTTCCTCCACTGGAGGGTCCGCGGACTTTCGTGTTTATGTTGGGAAACTAGGTCGATCTAACGGTCATTGGCTTGGCCCATTGGCAAGGACCGCACACAAGGCAATCGCCGGCATTGCGTAGCTGACGTTTTCCTAGGCTCAGTTGGGACGCCATGGCGAACCAATCTTGGGGTCAGCTCCTAGAACTAGTCCTTGGCAAGGCGAACCGTTGTAGTGGTGCCCATAATGCCGGCTTCGTAGCTGATCTGTTCGTCGCTGAATGTGAATTCTTTATTGTCCGAAGTCGAAGCCAGCAACGCGCTATCGGTAGCTCCTTTATCCCGTTTCGAAGTCCAGACGTACGACTCCGCAGCTTCGGTAGGAGATTTAAAAGTGCCAACCCAATACACGGACTTTGTATCACCATTATTGGTCACCCAATCTATGGTGATCGTGTCATCGGTGACGGTGGCACTTTGGAAGGCATCGTCGCTTTGGGAGTTTACCTGTTTCCAGTGCCCAGTCAGGTCCGCCGGTTTCGCTTCCTGTACGACTTGTGCGTTGGTTTTCTCCGCGGGTTGATCGGTAGCCGTAGGTGTATTGGAGCATCCGACGAGCATTACGGTGAGCGCAAGAGCGATGGGTGCGAGTGATTTTCTCATTCCATCAGTGTTTCAAGCGCAGACATTACTATGAAGTAGTTGAACCTTGAAATAAAAATTCGATCCACGCTGCACTGATTTTCTCGCTGCTCTGCCTCTCTGAGATTATCGGGTTAGCTCGACTGGGGTAAGTTGCCTGTCCTCCCGCGGAGTTTAGGGCAGCGGAATAACTAGTGCTCCGGCGAGCACGACGCGATTTCCATCGGGATCCGCCAACTGTAGGATATGCGCACCCCCACCTAATTGCGGACCCTGATGCGCAACTCCGACCTCGAGCAGCCGGGCGGCCTGGGCATCGAGGTCGGACTCGTCGAGCACAATGGTTGAGTTGCCGGCGCGGTCAGGTTCAGACCAGACTTGCACGCCGTAGCCTCTGCCTAGGTGCCATTCAAGCAGGCCTGGCATGGGCCGTTGATCCGGTTTGCGCCCGAACAAGATGGTGTACCACTCTTCGGCACGCGCTAGATCGGTTACCGTGCAATTGGCAAGTATTCCTTTGATCATGGCCCTGTCCTTTGTTGCTGGGTTCGGCATGTTGTGTTCCAGTCGACCACGGCAGTTGGACTGCTGCAAGCTTTTTGAGCAGACCGGTTTCCTCAACTACGAGCTTGGAATTTCTCCGACGCGACGGCCAAGGAATGCAACGAGCTCTTCGATCGCGGGCGCATCATCCGCGATGGCCTGGGTAGGGGCTAAGCGCCCGTTTCTGGACTGGTCCGCGAGCTGAAGCTGAACGAACTGCAAGGCTTGTTCTGCCATGGCTTCTTACGGCTCTAGTTGCTGGCCGGTGGCTATGGCAAGATCCCAGCTAAGTGCGAGCAGATCGTACATTCGAATCTGCAACAGCTCCTGACCGGTGGCTGCACCCAGTGGGCTCTGAAAGCTTCGTTTAAGCGCTCAGGGATGCTCGAAGGTGGCGAGCAGCCGGGCAGAGGAATCGAGGTAAGCAGCGAGCAGATCATCGTCTAGGACGTCAGTCGTACGCTGCGGTGGCGACTGCTCGGTCATAAATGCGGCGAAGACGAGGTTCATGCCCACCAGATGCGCCACCAAATCATGCAAAGTCCAATCCGTGCACGGGGTGGGTGCCGAGAATTGCGCGGGCTCATTCCCCAAAATGAGCCGTGCGACCGAGGACAATGCGTGCTCAAGCTGTTCGACCGTTATCTGCTGTGCATTGCTCATGATTCCTTCAAATGCTTGATACGGTCAGCTGGGGAACCGGGGAGCGGAATCCACCGCTAGCGTTTCCCTCAGCCGTTTATCGAATATAGCGTCCTGTGGCAGGTGTTCTGCCATCGACGAGCTTCGTTCGATGTAGTGTGAATGGTTACCAAAAGTGGCACAGAGATCCGCCGAGCGGTTCATGGGGGAGCATCGTCGAATCGGCGCGGAGGCCGCGAATTCCTCGCGGATCCTTCATTCGTTGGCACCACGAGAGTACGCCCAGCTCCCTTACAACATTTGAGTTAAGGTTCAAGGTAAAGGCTCGCCGTATAACGGCCCTATACACAAGAATTATTACGCCGAACCGTTAACCTTAAATCAAGTACATCGTCCGATCCGAACGGGAAGCGTGGTTCACCCATCGTGAGCGAACAGCAGGGAAGCAAGCAGCGTGGCACAGGAATGCTCAAGGAACCTCGTCCGTTGGGCCCCACAGGTAAACCGCTAACCGAGTTCCCGACCCCGCAGCCCCTGCCTTCGCACGGGCCGGCGCGCGTGATCGCGATGGTCAACCAGAAGGGTGGCGTGGGTAAAACCACCTCCACCATCAACCTCGCCGCGGCGCTCGCCGAGTACGGTCGCAAGGTGCTATTGGTTGATTTTGACCCACAGGGCGCGTTATCTGCCGGTTTCGGTATGAACCCGCACGAGCTGGATATGACCGTTTACAACGTGCTCATGGATCGTAAAGTTCAGATCACCGATGCGATCCGAACCACCGACGTCGAGAATATCGATCTGTTGCCAGCCAATATCGATTTGTCAGCCGCCGAGGTTCAACTGGTCAACGAGGTAGCCCGCGAGCAGGCGCTGGAACGTGCACTGCGCAACGTGATCGACGACTACGACGTGGTGCTTATCGACTGCCAGCCATCGCTGGGCTTGCTGACGGTCAACGCGCTAACCGCCGCACATGGCGTGATTATCCCGCTGACCGCGGAGTTCTTCGCGCTGCGAGCTGTGGCGCTACTGATGGAAACCATTGACAAGGTCAAGGACCGACTGAATCAGGTTTTGGAGGTCGACGGCGTGGTAGCCACCATGTACGACGCTCGAACCCTGCACAGCCGCGAAGTGATGTCCCGTCTAGAGGAAGCCTTCGGGGACAAACTTTTCGAAACCGTCATCAAGCGAACCATCAAGTTTGCCGATGCCAACGTGGCGGCAGAACCAATTACTACCTACGCCGGTAACCACCCTGGCGCCGAGGCATACCGCAACTTGGCTAAGGAACTGATCTTCCGCGGTGGCGCCCCGTAATGAGCGCGCAGGCCGCAGAAAAAACCGCCACCGATTCATCCACGGATGAGACGGCTGGCGGTTTTCGCCTTGCACTAGAGAATTTTAACGGCCCCTTCGATGTCTTACTGCACCTGATCACCCAGCGTGAAATGGACATTACCGAGGTGGCCCTAGCCGAGGTCACCGACGAGTTCATCGCGTACTTGAAGGCGCTTCAAGGCACCGGAGACGGGCTGAAGCTGCTGGATGAAACCACCGAATTTTTGGTTGTTGCCTCCACCTTGCTGGATCTTAAAGCATCTCGACTGCTTCCGCGCGGGGAGATGGCCGATGCCGATGACTTCGAACTGCTTGAAGAGCGAGACCTGCTTTTTGCTCGGCTCTTGCAATACAAGGCGTTCAAGCATGCGGCTCAATTTTTGGGCGAGCGGTATCACGAGGAATCCTCTCGCCACCCACGCGAGGTTTCGCTGGAACCGCAGTTCGCAGCGCTGCTTCCGGACCTGATATTCAACATTGGACCGGAGAAGTTTGCGCAGCTTGCGGCTTCTGCACTGGCGCCCAAACCAGAACCGGTGACCGAAGTGGGATTGGCGCACTTGCACGGTGCAAATGTCACCATTGGCGAGGAAGCGGCAACGATGACCGCCATGCTCACCGAGCATGGCACCTTGGATTTTGTTGCGTTGATCGCAGATACCAATGAGCAGCTAGTCGTCGTGGTGCGTTTTCTGGCATTGTTGGAGATGTTCAGACAGAAGGTAATCGTGTTTGCGCAGGAGAGTCCGCTGGGACGGCTAGAGGTTTCTCTGGCAGGCGAGAGCGACTTTGATGTGCACGAGGTACAGGATCAGTACGAGGGGAGCGCAGGTGAGCGGGATCATGAGTGAGATTGCACCCATCGACGAGCTGCCTGGAGGGCTCAAATCGGGTCTTGAAGCGGTGCTGATGGTCGCCGATTCTCCCGTATCTACGGCACGTTTGGCCCAAATCTTCGACCTTCCAATAGCCCGGATCGCCACCACTTTGGAAGAACTCGCGACCGAGTATGATGGTAAAGATCGTCCGCGCGGATTTGAACTGCGCCGTGTCGCCTCTGGCTGGCGCTTTTACACGCGGACCGATTACGCCGATTTCGTCTCCAGTTATGTACTCGACGGGCAAACAGCACGCCTTTCACAGGCCGCCCTAGAAACTCTGGCTGTCATCGCTTACCGACAGCCGGTCTCGCGTGGACGTATTTCGGCGATTCGAGGTGTCAACGTCGATTCTGTAGTGCGCACGCTACTGACTCGTGGGTTGATCACGGAACACCCGGAGATTGGCGACGGCGGAGCGACGCTGTACCAAACAACCGAGTATTTCTTGGAACGACTGGGATTGAGTGCGTTGGAAGACCTTCCGGCGCTTTCTCCTTATCTTCCCGGGGTAGCCGACCTTGAATCGCTCGATTCGGCAACCTACGACGACTAGGCATCCGCGTATGAAACGGATGTCGACCGGACACCAGATGCGTTCCGCTTTTTAAGCGGTGCGCCCGCGATACTTAACAGACAAAGGAATTACGAACCATGAACAAGGGTTCCTCGGCACCGCGCAACTCGCGTGGCCCCAAGAGCTTCGGCGGCAAATCCGCTGGCAACAAGTCCTACGGCGATAAGCC
>NZ_NRGT01000086.1:27570-76098 GCF_002332285.1 Glutamicibacter sp. BW77
AAGTCCTACGGCGATAAGCCTTACGGCAATCGTTCCGAGGGTAACAAGCCTTACGGTAACCGTTCCGAAGGTGGCAAGTCCTTTGGCAATAAGCAGGGCGATCGTTCCGGTCGACCAGGCGCAAGCCGTGACAAGTCCAGCTCCTCAGCATTTGGAAAGAACTCCGAGGCGGCCTTTGGTAAGGAACGTTTCGGTAACTCGGTGCAGTCAAACTATGCCCGCCCAACCCAGCGTGCTCGGGCCCAGGCTCGCGTCGAAAACCAGGCAAACCGCACCGATAGCCAGGACGGCGTTCGTCTGCAGAAGGCCATGGCTAACGCCGGAGTCGCTTCACGGCGCGTCTGTGAAGAAATGATCACCGAGGGCCGCGTTGAGGTCAACGGCAAGCTCATTGTTGAACTCGGCGCCCGCGTGGATCCGACCAAGGATTCCATCCACGTCGACGGCATGCGTTTGCAGCTGAACCAGACGAACAAGTACTTCGTTTTTAACAAGCCAAAGCACGTGATGTGCACGATGGATGATCCTGAGGGTCGTCGTACCATCGCCGATTACTTCCGTCACGAGCATGCTCAGCTGCGCCTCTTCCATGTGGGCCGCCTGGACTACAAGACCGAGGGTCTGCTGATCCTGACCAACGACGGGGAACTGGCCAACCGCCTGCAGCACCCGAAGTATGAGGTTCCAAAAACTTACCTGGTACAGGTTCCTGGCCCAATTTCGCGCGCCGCGAGCAACGCCCTGCGCGAAGGCGTCCGCTTGGAAGACGGCTGGATCAAGGTTGACGATCTTAAAGTAATCGACACCACGCCGAAGTCCGTGATGGTTGAGGTGACCCTGCACTCGGGTCGCAACCGCATCGTACGTCGTATGTTCGATGCAGTCGGACACCCTGTAGAGCGCCTCGTGCGCGTAGGTATCGGTCCGATCCAGCTCGGCGATCAGAAGCAAGGCGTCATCCGACCTCTGGGTAACCAGGAAGTCGGACACCTGATGTCCATGGTGGGGATGTAACCTATGCCCACTTCTCACCTTGCCGGCCCAGTGCTGGTGATTGGCACCGGACTACTGGGCACCTCGGTGGGTCTGGGGCTGCGCGCTAAGGGCGTAGCAGTTTACCTGCAGGACATTTCGCCGACCGCACAAGCTGTGGCTCATGACATCGGCGCTGGCCAACCGCTGGATTCCGAGGCGCGAGTCGCCCCGGAACTGGTGGTCATTGGCGCTCCGCCAGATGTCACCGCGACATTGGTGGCCGAATCGTTGCTAAAGTACCCGAATTCGACGGTGGTCGACATCGCCAGCGTGAAGGGTTCAATCCTTGACGCGGTGAATGCCGATGTGCGGCTCAGCGACGCAGATCGTGCCCGCTATGTGGGTACACACCCGATGGCAGGACGGGAGAAATCAGGTCCGGCCGCCGCGCGTGGCGCGTTGTTTACCTCGATGCCGTGGGTGATCTGCGCGCACCAGTTGGCCTCCGCCGCGAGCGTGAAAACCGCCGAGGCGTTGGCCATCGATCTGGGGGCGACCTTGCACCGCATGGACGTCACCGACCACGACGAATCGGTCGCGCTGACCAGCCACTTTCCACAGGCTGCCAGCTCGATGATCGCTTCGCGTTTGTTAAACGCTCAAGCCCACCAGTTGGGTTTGGCCGGCAACGGACTGCGTGACATGACGCGCATCGCTGCAAGCGATGAAAAGTTGTGGATCCAGATTTTCTCACATAACGCGAAAGCGTTGATCCCGATCCTTTCGGGTATGAAAGAAGATCTGGACCGGCTGATCAATACGTTGAACAATCCAACGGGCCATGGCGCCTTACTGGATTTGTCGCAATTGATGAGCGAGGGCAACGCCGGGCAGGCTCGAATTCCGGGCAAGCACGGTGCCCCACCGCAAGCTTTCGCACTGGTTACCGTCGTCGTTGATGACAAACCCGGGCAGATCGCGGCACTCGTGGCGGATATCGGCGAGGCAGGTATCAACCTTGAAGATATGCGCATGGAGCATTCCGCCGGACACCAGGTAGGACTGGTGGACGTGTCGGTATTGCCCGGACGGCGCGATGAACTGATCAACGTATTGACGAACAACGGATGGAAAGTAGCCCAGTGACGCACGCAGCTAACCCAACGAACCTTGTCATCGCCATTGACGGACCAAGTGGTTCTGGCAAGTCCTCGGTTTCCAAGGCAGTGGCCCGCGCACTAGGCGCTGCCTATCTGGACACCGGAGCAATGTACCGGGCGATCACCTACTCGGTGCTCGACGCGGGAACTGACCTGTCCGATGCTGCCGCGATAGCTACCGCGGTGCGCGAAGCAAAGCTGGAAATCTCGGTAGATCCGGATCACGAACATGTGGTGATCGGCGATACCGTGGTGACCGACGCGATTCGTGAACCACGCATCTCAGAGCAGGTTTCTGCGGTGGCAACCAATCTGGAAGCGCGTGCTGAGCTGGTCCGCCGACAACGTGAAATCATCGCAACCAACGTGCGCATTGTCGCAGAGGGTCGCGATATCACCACCGTTGTCGCCCCCGATGCAAATGCCCGAATCCTGCTGACTGCTTCCGAAGAGGCGCGCCTGCGCCGTCGCGGAATCCAGCTTGGCGGAACTCAGGACGCTAGCGCGCTTGCATCCCAGGTGCTTGAACGCGATAAGAAAGATTCGACGGTTGTGAACTTTACCCAGGCCGCCGATGGAGTGATTACGGTTGACTCCTCGGACCTGGATTTTGAGCAGACCATCAACGCCGTGCTTGACGCAATCAATACGGCTGCGAAAAAGTAGTACTAACTAAGCCTTAACCGGCGCCCATCCTCGGCGAGAGCCGATGAAGATTCACGTTCCGCCCGCCACCTTGGGCAGGACCTATCGCCTTGAAGGGAATATCATGAGCGACCACAACAACTCCCACGATGGGGAATACATCCCCGTTGTAGACGACGATATCGCCGAGCGCCTAGCCGAACTGAGCGAGGAAGACGCGGAAATCCGTACTCGAGCTCTGCTCTCCGGACTCGATGACTACGATCTGGACGCCGAAGACGCCGCGCTGCTCTCCGGCCTGGATGACGACTCCGAAGATGATGCAGACGTCATCATCCCACCGGTGCTGGCCATCATCGGTCGCCCCAACGTGGGCAAATCAACGCTGGTCAACCGCATCCTCGGTCGCCGCGAAGCAGTAGTGGAAGACGTTCCGGGAGTCACCCGTGACCGTGTTTCCTACTCGGCCGAGTGGCTGGGCCGCCCGTTCACCGTGGTGGACACCGGTGGTTGGGAGCACGACGCGAAGGGCATCCACGCTTCGGTTGCCGAGCAGGCTGAAATCGCTGCAGACGTAGCCGATGCAATCCTTTTTGTAGTCGACTCACATGTGGGCGCTACCGCGACCGATGAGGCCGTAGTGAAGATGCTGCGCAAGAAGCGCAAGCCAGTCTTCCTGGTCGCCAACAAGGTTGATGATTTTAACCAAGAAGCCGAAGCAGCCTCGCTGTGGGGTCTGGGCTTTGGTCAGCCATGGCCAGTTTCCGCACTACACGGCCGCGGTACCGCGGACTTGTTGGACGCGGTGATGGAAAAGCTTCCCGCACATTCGGCCTTCGGTGGAATGATTCCTTCCGGTGGTCCGCGACGTATCGCGCTGATTGGCCGACCAAACGTGGGTAAGAGCTCGCTGCTGAACAAGCTTGCAGGCTCCGAGCGCGTGGTTGTTGACGACTATGCCGGCACCACCCGCGACCCGGTCGATGAGCTTCTGGAACTCGGTGGCGAGGTATGGCGCTTCGTAGATACCGCAGGTATCCGCCGCCGTCAGCACATGGCTCAGGGCTCGGATTACTACGCGTCGCTACGAACCCAGACCGCCTTGGAAAAGGCTGAAGTCGCAGTAGTGCTGTTGGCCGCGAATGAGACCGTCTCCGAGCAGGACGTACGCATCATCCAGCTGACCATCGAAGCCGGCCGCGCGCTGGTGCTCGTGTTCAACAAGTGGGATGAAGTCGACGAAGATCGTCGCTACGTCCTGGAACAGGAAATTGAGCGCGATCTGGCCCACATCGAGTGGGCGCCGCGTGTGAACATGTCGGCGTTGACCGGCTGGCACAAGGACAAGATCGTTGCCGCTCTACACACCTCGCTGGATTCGTGGGATAAGCGCATTCCAACTGGCAAGCTCAACGCGTTCCTTGGCGAGCTCGTCGCGGCGCACCCTCACCCGGTACGCGGTGGTAAGCAGCCACGCATCCTGTTCGGTACCCAGGCGTCTTCGCGTCCGCCGAAGTTCGTGCTCTTCACCTCCGGATTCTTGGATCCAGGCTACCGCCGTTTCATCGCGCGACGTCTGCGTGAAACCTTCGGTTTTGAGGGTACTCCGATCGAAGTTTCGATGCGCATTCGTGAGCGTCGTAGCCGTAATCGGTAACGGTTCGAAAATTACACCTCGTTTGAGGTAGGGTAATTAAGGAGCTTTTCGTAGACGGCACCCTCGCCTTCGGGCGCAGGGATAACGGCTGCGAGAGCATCGGGCTATGGCGCAGCTTGGTAGCGCGCCTGACTGGGGGTCAGGAGGCCGTGGGTTCAAATCCCGCTAGCCCGACCGATTCACGGCCTAGAATTCAACGAAGTTCTAGGCCGTGTGTCCAAATCGCTCGAAACTGTGTCCAAGGTCGATTAAACTTGCCTATATGGCGAGCATTCAGACACGAAAAAACAGCAAAGGTGTCACCACCTCATACCGCGTACGCTGGCGCGAAAAAGGCCAAAAAGGCGCGGATTCATACGAAACTTTCCACACTCTCGTAGATGCGGAAAACTACAAACGCTACCTAGAATTGAACGGCCACGACTCCGCAAAGACGAATCGTGACATACTCCGTGCGGCCTCTAATAGCCCCACAATTGAAGTCGTAGCGCAGTATCATTTGAAGCGACTCACAGACATTACCGTGCACACCATGCACACTTATGAGCGCATGATCGAAAACCATATCGTGGACAAGATCGGCAATATTCCAGCAGACATGCTCTCCGAAGAAGACATGGCCGAATGGGTCATGTGGATGCGTGAGAAGAAGCTAACCCCCAAGACGATCAAGAACGTTCATGGGTTCATCTACTCGATCATGGCCACCGCTATCTACCGCGGGTATCGCGCTGACAATCCATGTGAGCATACGCGCCTGCCAAAGAATGACCACACCGAGGATAAGACGACATTCCTTACCAAGGCTGAGCTGGCACTGATCCTGCGCCACCTAGATAAGCACTTCCACCCGTTCATCCTTTTCCTTGTCGGCACCGGCCTACGCTTCTCAGAGGCGGCAGCACTACAGCCAGGGGACTTCTCTCACGATAAGGATGACTTCAACGTGCGAGTGACCAAGGCGTGGAAGCGTGACGATAAGAACGGGCGTACCATCGGCGTACCTAAGACTGAGCGCGCTCGACGCACCGTGTCGATGGATAAGAACTTAGCTCTCACGATAGCCCCGCAGATCCAAACCTGCGCCCCCGAAGATTATGTTTTCAAAATGAAAGCCGGGGGAGAGATGACCACGCAAGCACTCCACAACAAGGCATGGAAGCCGGCGCTTATCGCAGCCAAGAAAGACGGACTCAAGAAGGCCCCACGAATCCACGACCTGCGCCACACGTTCGCCTCATGGATGCTCACCGGCGACGAGCCCATGTCTATCTTTGACCTCTCTGTGCTGATGGGTCACGAGTCCACTAACACCACATCTAAGGTGTATTCGCACCTCATGCCAGAATCCCGCATGAAGGGCGCAAGGAACATGGGAGCTTCGATGGCAGGGCTATTCACTATCGAGACGCAGAAAGAGATTGACGCTAAAGAATCGCTTGAGGTAGAGCGGTAGACGCTAAAAGACCCCGTTAGAATTTCGGTTCTAACGGGGTCTTTTCTGTTTAACGCTTAGTTCTCGAAAGTTTTGGTGTCGTATTCGAAGCCTGGTGAAGCGTCTAGGGTTATATCTTTCTTGTCAATGACTGCAAAGCCGATTTTGAACTTCACGGTCTTGCCAGCTTTGACGGTGGTGCTAGGGGAGCCGCTTAGCTTCTTCTCGGTGTCAAAGATTTGTTCTGCTTCTTCGCCGGCTGATGATGCGGTGAAGTTTGCAAGGTTGGGGTCGTACGCTTCTTCGGAGTTGTTTGCAATCGTCACGTCAAAGGTAACGAATTTCTTGCCCTCTGGTTCGGTGACGAGCATTAGTCCGACTTCGCTTGGCTTGAAGTCTTCTGGCTTGCTGATGGAAAGCGATACGCCGTTTTCGTAGGTGTATTTGTCGCCGAACTGAAGCTCTTTACTCTCTTCGGCTGCTGCCTCTACCGTTGGGCTTGCTGCTGCGGCTGGCTTTTCAGCTCCACCTTTTTCAATTTCTCCACTGTCGGAGCAAGCGGAGAGTGAGATTGCGAGCGTGGCGGCAATTGCGAGTGATGCAAGTTTTTTCACGGTTTTCCTTTTGGTGGGAGTTGTCGGGCAGAACTTCTAGGCTATCTGGTTGGCTCGCATGGTTTGGTTCATCGTCTGGCTGAATAGGTTTTTTGAAACCAAAACGTTATGGAAATCCGTAACAACTGGCCATTTGTCGGTGCGCTCGGTTAGGGTTAGTGCAACCTCTCAATCGAACATACTTTCGAACAATTGGAGAAGAAGTAGTGCAGGAAAGCACCGACGAGAAAAAGAAGAGCGCCACCCCGTTAGAGGTGACGCTCTCCAAGTTGACCGCAACTGATGTTTACCTCATCTGCGATGCGGCAGGCATTGATCCAATACTACTGATTCAGAGCTAGGGTCATAATCTCTGCTGGATCAAGGTCAAAGGCTTTGCAAATGGCCACATAAGCGGGCATTGGTATTGCGCGTTCACCCTTGAGGTATCGCCCTATCGACATTGCGGTTATCCCGGTTTTCTTGGATACCCACTCATTCGATGGGGCGACACTTTTCTCTGCAATCGCCAGGCGTATCTGCCTAGCAATCTTCTCTGTTGTGTCACTGACTTCTTTAGCCATATGGTTAGTCTACCTCATTTTGGTTAGATAGCAACATTTATGACTACTTTCCTAACCGCTTGCATTGTTACTAACCGTATGGTTAGACTATGGGTATGGACATCAACGAAACGGTCACAGGCCGAATTGAAACGGAGAAGGCAAAGCGCCGTATCCCATGGGTGGCCATCGCGGAAGCAGGGAGCATGTCAGTTGACCAGCTCAAGCGCCGACGTGATGGAAAGGTCAGCTGGGGAGCGAACGAGGTTATGGATATTTCCGAATTCCTCCAAATCCCAGTGCAAGAGTTCTTCGCCGCCGCATAAGAAAGGCCTCCGATGCACGAACATCGAAGGCCAACATTTCAACAATCACCAAATTAGAAAGGTTGTCAAAATGACTACCACCATCGTACCAATGATCGAAACCAGCAACAATGAACTAGTTGTCTCGTCCGAGCAGATCGCAACCGGCGCAGGCGTTGAGCACCGCGCAACCTTGCAGCTGATCAAGGCGAATGAGGCTGAACTTGAAGAATTCGGACAAGTCGCATTTGAAATGCGACTTACCGGCAAGGCCGGTTCGGACATTCGCGTCGCTCTGCTGAATGAACCGCAGGCAATGCTTCTCATGACGTTCCAGCGGAACACTGCCCAGGTGAAAGCGTTCAAGGTTGCATTGATCAAAGAGTTCAAGCGCCTCGCAGAAGCGCAACGCTTCGACCCAGCCACCCTCACCCGCATGGACATCCTCAAAATGGCTATCGAATCCGAAACGCGAGTCCACCAGCTCGAATCAAAGATCGAAGCCGACGCCGGGAAAGTCGCCTACGTAGACGAGCACGTAGACCCGAAAGACGTAACCCTATTCCGCACCGTCTGCCGAAACCTACAAATCAACGAATCAGACCTACGCAAAGCCCTGATCTACCGCCGGTGGATCTACGTATCCAACACGTACATCATGGGTGGCTACACGGTCAAAGAGTACGCCGCACACCATAACTTCCAGGCCTACTTCAAAGTCTGCAAGTACCACAACAAGAAGACCGGCAGTGTGACCAACCGGGAAACCTTGAAAGTCACCCCCGAGGGCGTGGCAGCAGTAACCCGGTTCGTGGAAAAGCTCACCAAAGAATACGGATCAGTTCGAGATGCCCTACCGCATCTGGAAATCAAGTACAACCAGCGCAAAGGAATCGCAGCATGAGTGCCACCGACGACGAAGAGTTCCTAACTCCGGCGCAAGTCGCCGAGAAGCTGAACATCTCCAAAACAACGGTGCTAGCCAAGATCCATAACGGTGACTGGGAGTGCACGAAGTTCTCAGACCGAATCTACCGATTCAGCGCCTCGCAGTACGAAGTAATCAAAATGGGTACCGAATACCGCAAGACCCGAACAAACAAGACGCGACTACGCGCAGCACTCAAAGCAATCAGCTAAGAGTAACCCCGCCCCAAGTCTGGGCAAACAATCACCGCATTATCCCGCTTGTCTTTCGAGACTCGCGTTACCTAGGGAGAACTCTATGTTTTTCAAGGCTGTAGACCGTAAGGCTACTAAGAATGAGATCCGCGATGCACTGTTAGTGCTCGCTACTGATAACGGTGAGGATCTTTCGAAAGCTCGTGCCGACAAGCTGGCGAACAATTTCAAGAAGGGTCACTATGACCCGGACTTGATGCGGATCATTCACTATTCAGATCCGGTAGGCGAAGAAGCGACGGCTTGTGTTGATGCCGATCAGCCGTGGCATGAGTTGTGCCGTAACTGTGCAGATGTTGCACCATTCCACCCCAACGCGGTACGCCGCATACGAGAGAAGGTAACAGCATGAGCAAGTCTTATTCAGAATCCGTAAGAGATATCCTGCGCGCTCAAGTCTATGCACTGAGCACTGGAGACGATGCCAGTTATCGCAAGCGTGTTTATGAGATGAATACCTTGGCTATTGATATGGCGCTTCGTATCGATTCGGCTCTTGAAGAATTTGCCAATCTCAGCTAACCCCAACCCCAAAAGTAAAACCCGCTAGCAGTCACTAGCGGGTTTCGTCGTTTCAAGGAGAAACAAATGAATAACCCTATTGTACCAACCATCGAGCACAACGGTCGCGTCCTCGTGGTCACTTCCGAAACCATTGCACAGGGAGCAGGCGTCCAGCATAAGAACGTCCTAGAGATGATCGCCAAGCACTCTGACCAGATCAATAGGTTCGGACCGATCGCGTTTGAAACGCGACCGCTTCCTGGTGGTGGCAATCCAATCCGGGTTGCCCTGCTGAGCGAGCAGCAATCAACGCTGGTCATGTCGTTCATGCGGAACACTGACAAGGTTATCGAGTTCAAAGTGTCGCTCGTTGATGCATTCTTCAAGATGGCCGAGCGGATCAATAACGCGATGCCACTCACCGAGGATGAGATTGTTCACCGAGCACTTGAGATTCAGACGAACAAGGTTCTGGCACTGAGTTCCAAGCTGGAAGCGATCCAGCCCAAAGCCGATTACGTGGACACGTTTGTTGCTGACGAGGATCTGATTACGTTCCGCACGTTGGCTTCTGACCTTGAGGTTGGTGAGCGTGACCTGCGGGATGCGCTGATTTATTCTGGCTGGATTTATTCGCAAACGAAGTCCCGCTGGTCGAACAGCAAAGAGAAGCTGGTCCCAGTGGCCCGGTACTCAGCGATGGCTGACAAGAAGCAGTACTTCCAAGCCGTGCTCAACCATGATGTTCCCCGGTTTGGTGGCGAGGTCATGCACACACTCAAGGTCACGGCTCCTGGCGCTAGTGCTATTGCCCGGCTGCTTATCCGCCTCGCAAACCAGTACGGCTCATTCGAAGAGTCAATCCTCCCACTCGAAACCCGTTACAACGAAAAGAAGGCTTCCTAATGCGTCTCTACAAAGCTGTTATCACTGACATTCCCGCCGAGGCGAAGGTCAACTTCTGGAAGCATTTCCCGGAGCTTAGTGCTATCGATGATTCGCCGGAAGAGTGGGGTTATTCTACTTGGGATTTCGCGGAAACGCTGATTCAGAATCCCGACTGGAAGCCGATCGGATGGGAGAAGTTCATCAACGAAATGGCAGAACGTGGCGATTGCCAGTGGGCTGTGGATCTCGCAGTTGATAGCTATCCTTTCGTGTGGCCGAACATGGGTGGAATGTTCCAGTCTCGTTCGGCGGCTCGTGCCCGTGCTAAGCGAGCCGAACGTTGGGGCGCGACGGTAACCATCATGGAAGCCGAAGTTAGCGAGTTTGTTCCGGTTGCTGAGGCTAATGCGCGTCGGAAGATTCAGGCGATGAACGAGCGTGCTGATCGGTTGCAGTCGAAAGTTGATCTGATCCGCACACAGTCTGAGTTTGTTGCTATCAAGGCGGGAATCAATGACTTGCCATTCTGATTCTGACGATACCCCTACCGGTTACTGGTTGGAAGTTATCGCCGTCGCATCCGCCTTGTTCATCTGGTCGATCTTCAGCCTGGTCGGCGCATGGGCTACCTGAGATTTGACTTCATCCTCGCCGGACTGTGTTTCGTAGCATTCATGGTTTGGGCACTAATTGAAAGGAGCGCGGCGTGAGCATCAACGACATTCCACTACAGCGCTTGAAAGAAATCCTTGCGTCTGACATGCCACTAACGATCGTGACCACCGAGGCGTTGATTGCCCGCCTCGAACAGGCCGAGCGGGATCTTGTCGTGGTCCGCGAGTCCCAGAAGAAGATAGCTAAGCAATTCGCGGCAATGGGAACTGAGAAGGGTAAGGCTGAGTGGCGTGCCCGCGAGGCCGAACAGTCCGTAGCAAGAGTGCGGGAGGTGGCGACTGGTGACCCAACCGAGTACGGCTGGTCTGAGGCCATGCTCGCCGTACTCCGCGCACTGGACGGTGATAACCGTGGCTGACCGTCTAAAGGTTCGCAGGCTCGGAGGTAAACATTGGGCGTGGTGCGTGGAAAGCAGAAACGGGCGCATCCTACCGGCGCATGGCTGGCTAGCCCGGTTTCACACCCACGCTGAAGCTATTGCCTACGCCGACCGTATGGCACGAACCAACCAAGGAGAAAACTAGTGATCCCGCGTGGCCTATTGCCCGGAACCCCAATCCAATTCGATGACGTGCAGCGAGGCGACATTATCGATACCTACAGCCCAGATAAGGAAGAGCGCAGCAGGTTCCACAAGCGCATGGGACAGAAAGTCGTGAGCTCGGGAGACTTTGGCTGCGACTTCCACACTGACTACGACATGATCTGCATCAACTTGGGGCTGTGGATACAACTACGCCACCGCACCAACCAAGGAGAAACCCGTGAGTAAGCACTTGTACAGGGTGACTATCAATTCCTACCCAACCGAGGACGGGAAGCCGTTCGTGGATCAGTCGGTGGAGTTCTGGCAGAAATGCTTGGACGCGCACTACGACCCTAGCTTGTCCGAACAGCTACCCGCATTCATGGACTGGGACTTCGAAGGATGGATCTACCAGCAGGGCAACAGTTGGTACGAAAACAGCCTCACCCCACCATCTGAAGGCGCCGGCAAGCACGTCCAAACTGACCCGCCAATGATCGTCCCATTCCAGCACCGCAAGCACTGGATGAACGGACACTCAGCACGACTCATGGCGGACCGGCTCCGAGAGTGGGGCTGCATCGTCACCGTAGAGAAATCAAAGCCGATCGAATTCGAGGAAACAGATGCCTAACACCCCGCTAAACCCGGACGCGCTCGAAGCGGCAGCTAAGGCGACGATGGGCATCGTCTATGGAAAATTGCCTGCCGAGGAAATGCACGTAGCTGTAGCTCGCGCCGCCGTGTCCGCTTACCTCGCCGCCGCCCAGTCAGTAGTGAACAGCGTGGAAGAACTCGATGCGTTGCCACATGGCACCGTGATATTCAACAGTCTTGATGAAGCAGTATCGAAGTACGGCGACGACTGGTATTTTCCCGGCATAAAACATCGATTTGCCACCGTCGTATCACTCCCCGCCCGTGTCCTGTACCTGCCGGAGGTGCCAGGTGCCTAGGAAGCCGTACGTCAAGCAAGCCAAAGAGGGTATGGCGCACTGGTGGATTCGACCCTCGGCTATACGCCTATATCTTCATAGGTATTTCCAGGGACAAAGATACTGCCAAGTTGGATCTGGAATCCGCAACCCGCGCATGAAGCCACTACTACACCGAGGGGGTAAGCCATAACCATCCAAGAAATCCTCGAAGTGCACGTGGTTGAAGTTGGGCGCAACGTTTTTACCCGTGAGGAATGGCTCAGATGCAAATGCGGTTGGATCGGCGCACGTGTCCTTTCGGAGGGCTTTGATTGGGAACCAGTGAAGCGTGACCATGTAGCCGAGGTGCTGGAAAAGCACATGCAGGAACGGGAGGCAGATGCACTTGAAAGCTTCGTATCCAGCCAGAGACAGATGTTGGAAGACATGGAGACATTCGCAGACGAGGACGACCGCGACGAAGTAGACAGGTGGTGCTCAATGATAAGCAATCGAGCTAAAGAAATTAGGGAGCTCACCAATGGGCGCTAATGAGAAGTACGAGGCGACTTACCACGGTGGGGAGTATGGGGAGATCCTAGATAGCAGCCGCTTGAATTACGCACTATCAAAAGACCCTGGCAATGGCCGAACAACAGAAGAATGGTGGGCAGTCAAGGATGAAGCGTTCAAGGAATTCGACCGTGCCATCGCCAAGGTCCGCGCCGAAGCGAAAGCCGAAGCGCTCACGGACCTAGTAAACACAAGCCTTGAGACCCGTAAGATATCCAAGTTCCAAGCAGCTTGGATACGCGGACTAGCAAGAGAATACACGCAAGGCCCTCACAAAATTGTGGGGGCCTTCACTACACCCGAAACCAACAAGGAGAACAAAAAATGAGCACCATTGAATCGCTTGAAATTACCAACTTCCAACGTATCAGCGCAGTGAAGATCGAACCAACCAACAGTGTCATCCTGCTATTCGGAAAGAACGCGGCAGGCAAGACCAGCATCTTGGATGCCATCGAAACCGGATTCTGCAAGTTCAACGCAAAATTCATCAAGCGCCCGATCCGAGACGGCGCAGGGCGAGCCGATATCAAGATCAAGCTGACCGATGGCACACAGCTACACCAAAAGTTCACACCGTCCGGCCCCACACTTACGGGCAAGAAAGCGAATGGCGACAAGCTAGGGCAGCGTGACCTTGACCAGGCGTTGAGCGTTCTCGGTGTTGATGCTGCATCGTTCATCATGTCTGGCGAGAAGAAGCAGCTTGAAACGTTGCTGAGTATCGTGGAATTGCCGTTTGTTCCTGCTGAACTTGATTCTGAAATCAAGGCTCTGGAAGCTAAGCGACTATTGGCCGGACAGCAGGCCAAGGTGATCGGTGACTTCGATGTGGACGCGAACATTCCAACCGATGAAGTCAGTCTGAATGAATTGATCATCCAGTACCGCGCCGGACAGGAATCCAATGCACAGCTCGATGCTGCACTTGATGGTGTGGAAGCCGCTACCGAATACGTGACGGTTCTTGAGCGCCAATTGATCAAAGCAAAGGAAAGCTTGAAGACGGCTGGCGAAGTATTGAAAGCCGCCCCTGACCGCGTGGAGCTTGAATCTCTCCAAGCGCAGATCAACAATGCCGAGGCTTCCAACTCGGCTATCCGAGCAAACAACTCGGCTCGTGAACAAGTTGCACGCAAGGACAAATTGCTCAGCGAATGGGCTTCATTCGATGCGCAGATTAAGGAAGTGCAGAAGCGTAAAGCCGATGGACTCGCAACTGCAGAAATGCCCGTCGAAGGACTGTCTTTCGATGAAGAAGGCGTGCTGTACCAAGGCGTGCCGTTTTCGCGGGCATCCGGCGCTGAGCAGATCATTGTCAGCGCGGCAATGATTATCGCCACCGACCCAGAAGTGCGCACGATGGTGATCCGCAACGGCAACGTCATGGATGAGCGCTCATTGCAGGTGCTCCAGTCCATGTGCGAAGAGAACAACTTCCAAGCATTTGTTGAATTCGTGTCTGATTCCGAAGACCACGAGTTCCGACTAGTAGACGGAGAACTAGCGTAATGGTTATCAAGACAGGGGCTCGGGTGGCAACTCCAAAACCGGAGACACCACCCGCAGTCGTATCCAAGACGTTCACCGAACCGAAGCCAGCAAAGGTTGAGAGCCAGCCGGAGCCGGTAAATACTATTCCGGAACGGGCGCTATCCAGTGAGCCAGTGATTTTCGAGAAGATCGAGCAAGGCACTGACGAATGGTTCGAACAGCGCAGAGGGATAGTGACTGCCTCAGTGGTCGGTTTGCTAATCACTACTAAGACTATGAAGCCCGCGAGCAACGAAACTTCGAGAGGACTAACCCGCTCGCTCGCTGCCGAAAGAATTACCGGCTTCGTTGAACCGTCATTCACGTCGCGAGACATGGAACGCGGCAACCTTGACGAACCAATAGCCCGAGAGCACTACAGCGAGCACTATGCCGAAGCGCGAGAAGTTGGTTTCATAACCCGCGAAATCGACGGTTATAAGATCGGCTACTCACCAGACGGTCTTGTTGGTGCCAAGGGGCTAATCGAAGTCAAGTCACGTGCACAGAAAAAGCAACTCGAAACGTTCCTCGAGGATTGCGTGCCACCTGAAAACATGGCGCAAATCCAATGCGGACTCTTGGTCAGTGGCCGCGAATGGTGCGACTACCTCAGCTGGACGGGCGGCATGCCAATGTACGTCAAACGCGTGTACCCGATCCCGGCATGGCAGGAAGCGATCAAGCTTGCTCTGCGTGCGTTTGAAGAAAATGCTGAGGAAATGATCAGCGAATACTACGAGCGCATCACCGGGTTGCCGGCAACTGAGCGCATCGACCACTTTGCAGATATGGAGGTTTGGTAACCATGGACATGACCGAGAGTATTGCCCCGAAGAGTGATCAGCTTAACGCTGAGGATCTTCGCACGGGGCCGCGGACTTTCACTATCGAGAACGTGACGAAAGGTAGTAGAGAGCAACCTTTCAATTTCCATCTCGCGGAGATACCTGGGAGGCCTTACCGCCCCTCAAAATCTATGCGTCGAATCATGGTGAGCGTTTGGGGTAAAGACCCGCTGGCCTATATCGGTTCGCAACTGACCTTGTTTCGCAACCCCGACACTACTTTCGGTCCGGACAAGGTTGGCGGTATCGAGATTAGCCACATGTCTGGTATCGAAAAGCTAAAAAGCATTGTGTTGCCAGCTTCGAAGAATAAACGCAAAACCCACAAGATTGAGCCCCTAACCGTAGCCGCAGTAAACGCAGAGCCAACGATTAGCCCGGATCAGTGGAACGAAATCAACATGGCTGCCACGAACGCCGGTATCGAGAATCCTGCCCAGTTTGCGGCGCAGGTACTTGGCCGACAGCTCAACGGGCCGCATGAAATCACTTTGCACGATTACGCGGTAATCATGGAAAAAATAGGAGGAAACACGAATGGCTGAAATGACAGTGACCGGCAACCTGGCCGCTGATTCCCAGTTGAAGACCACGCCGAGCGGTTCTAACGTGCTGAACTTTCGTGTCATCGAAAACAAAGACCGTAAACGCCAAGACGGCACTTATGAGACTTTGAAGACGCAAGGGTTCAACGTTTCGATCTGGGGATCACTCGGTGAAATGCATTATGAGCGTGGCCTAAAACAGGGCGACCGCGTGAAACTTGTAGGTGAGTTTTGGTCCCGCGATTACGACAAGCAAGACGGAACACGCGGTGTTGCATTGGACTTCACGGCTTGGGGGATTCACCCGTTCGAGAAGGCGCGCAATAAGCCAACACCTCAGCAGAACGTGCCTCAGCAGGGCGGTGGCAACGCGAACACCTATGAGCCTGGCGGGTGGGGCAACCCACCACAAGGCCAGCAAGGCCCGCCGCCTCAGCAGAACAACGGGGGCGGTTGGAATCAACCACAACCGCAACAGCAACCGCCACAACAGCAGCAGCCGACACAGGGTGGAGGCTGGAGCCCGCCACCTGCTAACGATCCTTGGACGCAGAACGCCAACCCCAACGGTGGCTGGGCCAACTAATAGCACCCCACAGTAAACACAAGCCGGTCTGAACAGATCGGCTTTCCTTATGCCCGAAAGGCAAAAACATCATGGACATCATCCAAATCATCCTCGTAATCGGCGCAGTCATCGCAGGCCTTTTCATCCTGTGGGCAATCATCGCCAGCGTCTTAGCAGTAGCGGCGAAGAAACAATTCGATCAGGCCGTTGCTAAGCAGGATGCCGAGTACGACGCTTTCCGCAAGCGCCACGGACTCCGCTAAACAACCTCACCTCCACCTCACGCCCGAAAGGCAACCATGAAGAAGAAAAGCATCATCGCAATGTCCGCACTCGCCGTAGGCGCGCTTGCGCTCGCCGGCTGCACCAACGCCGACGTGGCATCCCGCAACCTGTCCAAGGAAGCAGACCATTTCGAAGTTCAACGCCACATCGTAGGTGTCAACGGCATCACGAATGACTTCGCGTTCGAAGTCGTCGGGCGATGCTCAATCGCTGACCACGGCCACCAACTCGAAGTCACATGCAAGCACGGGCCCGACGAATACCGCAAGCACATCATCGGCCTGTCAGACAACACCTTCTACGTGGCCGAGCAGATGGAATCCATCGACGTGAGCGTTTATCACACGAAGGTCATCGTGAAGCCAGAGACGCTGATCCCTGAAATCGAATTGCAGACCGGCAAGCAGTAGTCATCAAGCCAGTGCATAACGTACTGGCTTTTTTAGTACCCAAAACGGGGCTGGCATCCATCACGGATGCCAGCCCCAACCCATCCCCAAAGGAACTTATTTTGCGCGCAATCACCGTACACACCACGGCCTCCTGCCAGAAATGCCGGATCACCAAACGCAAACTCGATGACGCGAAAATCCCATACGCGACCATCGACGCATCGACCAAAGAGAACGAGCCTCTAGCCGCCGCGATCAGGGCACGCGCAGAGGAACTAGGCGAGCGCTCTGAAATGCCTTATGTGACGGTCTACGACGAGCACAACGTGCTCATAGCCGATTGGTTCTCGTTCCGACCCGACCTAATCAACGAACACATCTTGGAGGCGAACTAACGTGCCGACTAAGAGGAAAGTCATCACGCCGCGGCCCTCCCACGAAGAAAACCTTCGGAGCTCCAAAGCATTCCAAGACAAGCTCGCTAACTCTCGAAACAAGGATCGACGCAACCGCAAAGTGCGCATGGTGACCAAATGATGACCGACACCCCGCCATGCTGCTCACTCTGCAAAGGCACCGCACCACACATGTTTTGCCGGTCCGGTTCCTGCCTATGCCACAGCACAGCACGACAGAAACAATCCGGGCGCGAACTCTACCGCGACCCAGTAGCCGAACAAGCCATCGGACGCACCATGCGAGACCGCAACGGCATCGGCTACCAAGGCCGGCCCATCTACCTAAAAGGAACCCGACGATGACCACACCACAAAAGCAAGCCGACGCCTTTCGTGCGCTCGCAAACCTCATCGAGTTCGGCAACGCGCCAGGCAACGAATACCGGGGCATCCCACTGCATACCTGGCTCGCATTCCGAAGCGACGAAGAGCGACAAGCATTCATACGCAAAGCCAAATTTTCAGGCTTCGAACTACGACAAACCGAATCTGAAATACACGTAAGCGTTACTCACGGCGGCCCAATCCAAACGGCGGGCCTAGAAGTATCGCTCACCGTTCCAACCCTCGACAACGAATAGGAAAACAATCATGAAGTTCTCCATCGACCCCGCAGACCTCAAAGAAGCCGTACGGTTCGCACAAACCGCGATCGCTGGGCGGCCCACCTCGCCTATCATGAGCGCCGTACTGCTCGAAGTTCAACCGCACGAGCTGCGAGCCAGCGGATCTGATTACCTTCGCTATTCAAGAGTTGCCGTACCAGTAGACGTTGAACAGTCTGGCCAGGCTCTCCTATACGGGCAAATGCTTGGACTAGCCGTCAACAAGTTCAAATCGAAGAAGCCAGTCACAGTCCGCGTCGAATCAGACCGTGCGTACCTATCGCAAGGCTCCATGAAGTTCGAAATGCCAATCATGCCCGCCAACGAGTACCCGAAGAACCTCAACGGCAACCCCGAAGATATCGGTACCATCAACGGCAACGACTTCTCCACGCTCATCCACGCACTCGAAGGCTGCGCATCAACAGACGAAGCCCTGCCCGTCCTGAAAAGCATCCACCTTGAACTGGGGGAGCGGATCGACGCGATGGCCACCGACCGCTACAAGATCGGTACCGACTACACCAACTGGGAACCAAACGCGGAAATGAAAATCTCCGCAACCGTCTCAACGGACTGGCTCAAAAACATATCCAAAACCATCGCCGGCGAAACCACCCTACACATCAGCATGGACGGCGGCGAGCCATCGCGGATCGGAGTCACCTCCGGCCCCTACACAAGCAGCATCAGCCTACTCAGTGGCGACTACCCGAAAGTTCGGGCGCTCTTCACCAACGCGAGCACCGACACCCACACCATCGACCGAAAAGAACTCATCGACGCTGTTGACGCGGTAAGCGTCATGGCTGAACGAAACACGCCAGTACGCCTCACTGCCAAAGATTCAATGATCGTGCTCGACGCTGGCGGTGGCGACAACGCCGCGTCAGTAGCTATCGAAACAGACTCTTACGAAGAGTTCATTCTTGCATTCAACCCAAGCTTCCTCCTGACCGTTCTTCGATCCATCGACACCGATCAGGTGAAGCTCTCACCAGCAGGCGCGAAGCCAGCGACCATCGAGCCAGGCGACGGTAGCAGCCGATACCTACTCATGCCAATTCGCCTGCCCAACCAATAGGAGCTTCTAAGTGTCCACTAAACATTTGGACTGGAACCCGCCACGTATAAGTACCCCATTGAATCATCTTTCCGCGGGGCGATACCTATCACCTCAGCGCTACGTTATTGGCTGGCCCGACGGCGTAGTGAAGATAGGCGAAACGTGGCACAGTTCGCGGCGCTGGTCACGTTTGCTAGCGCGTGGAGGTCAAATGATAGACCTAGCGAACTACGCAGAGCTGAGTCATTCGGTGACGGCTGAGGCTTGGCTAATTCGTAGGGTCTCGGCACTTTATCCCCGAGCCTACGAGCACAAAAGTGAGGCGGCAGAAAAGCTCGGATCGCGGGGTGCTGGTTACCTCGAATGTTTCGAGATACCTCCCGCTGACTGGGAAAACCTAAAACAGATTGCGAGGTCTGACTAGTGGCCTGGTTCAATGCCGATGACAAAATGCATTCGCATCCGAAAGTTCGCAATGCAGGCCTCGAAGCGATCGGATTATGGCTCGTTTCCGGCACATATTGCACCGACTATCTGACTGACGGAGCGGTGCCCGAATGGTTCGTAACCTCGTGGCCTAAAGGTAAGCAACTAGCCGCGAAATTAGTCACCGCAGGGCTATGGGAAACCGCCCCGGACGGATGGAAATTCTTATCTTGGACGGAGTACCAAAGAATAAAAACCCAAGTCATCGAAGAAAAGGCAAGGGCTGCTGAGCGAAAAAAACGTTTCAAATCGAAGAGTGAAGAGCAGTAAGGGAACGGCGAAAGAACGCCGTTCTGCCAGCGTTCCAAAAGCGTCATAGGCGATGGAAGAACGCCGTTCGAAAAAGTGCCCAAGACCAAGACCAAGACCAAGACCAAGTTAAGTACTTACGTAGCGTCGATAGCTTAGTTAGTTTTTGGTCATCAATTCAAAGAAAGTCAGCAGCAAATCGTTGCGTAAGTTAACGCGACGGACGCAACAAATTGCTGCTGATTATTGGAGACAAAAATGATACTCACACGCTCACAAGGCGAACGGCTGGCAGTGATCATCAATGCATCAAGGCCTGAATGGGCAATCGCAAGCATCTCGAAAATCCTACAAACCGCCAACCAAGGAAACGGACTACCCGCACACGATTTCAACCATGCAATCAGGGCTGCGGTTGCCTACGCCACGGCAACCGGCAGTGGTGGCGAATACGTCAAGCAGACACCGGGATTCATTCACGAGCCCTCGCGGTTCTGGGATGACACTGCACCCGCTGGCAAGGGTTATCAGAGCGCCCCTCGCCCATTGTGCGAAGAACACTCAACGTTCGAAGCTCACAGCTGCCCATGCTGCTGGGCCGACATAAAAACCGGCCTACGCCCCGACAACATGCTAGGCAAACGAATGACCCCGGCAACGCCCTCGAATCCGGCCGGAGTCGAAGCCGTAAAGCAAGCAATCAAATCACTGCAAGTCGCTCAACACTGAGCGGCTTTTCCCATGCAAGGAGGCAAATAGATGAGACCCACCATGGACGGTCAAATAGACGCATTTGATTTGCTCATGGCGTTACAGCCCGCGCCAGAAGCACCACCAATGGGCGACATTGGAACATTCCTAGATCCCGGTGACCTAGAAGCGATGTACGACGCGAAGATAGCTCACCATCGAGAGTTTCACGTGGACAAGGGCAACTGGAAGCCGTACCGGGGTTGGTCGGCTCAGGAAGCATCGGGAAAAGACTCGGCACATCAAGCGACCTGCTATGACGCGGAGCTTAGGTGCAGCGCCCATTGGGGCAAGGGATGCCAGTGCGTCGGAAGCCTCGTATACCGGGTCTACTGCCACGACTGCGAACACTGGACTGGGATCTATGCGCAGGCCAGTCAGGCGTGGGAAGCGCACCTAGACCACTGCTGGACTGGTTGGCGCGACCTGCCAGTGCTCGAAAGCAAGCCGTCCGGGTATTCGTACAAATGGAACATTCCAGACGGCTACCCGGAGAAGTTCACTCAACCCGGCGCACCGATCCGCGACTGCCGAGGAAACAGTAAATACGGTACGCGCCACGTTCCCAGTCACAGCCAATACGGCGGGGTGAAAGTCGGAGTCACCCAAGACTGCAAGACACACAACCAGAAAGGCGAAAAGTGATCTTATTTCACGTGTCCGGTATCCCTGCCCCTCAAGGATCCAAAACGGCGATGCCGGTCAGGAAGAACGGGAAGCTGACCGGCAAAACGAATCTAGTCGAATCATCCAAAGCGCTGAAACCCTGGCGAACACTTGTCACCCATCAAGCACGACGCGCTAAACCGAAAGGATTCACACCATATGCCGGCGCAGTGCGGGTTGAAGTGATATTCAGATTCCCGCGCCCCAAAGGCCACTACGGAACCGGACGCAACGCCGGAACACTGAAACCCTCAGCACCGGAGCATCACACCACCAAACCGGACGTAGACAAGACCCTAAGGGCAATCCTCGATGGTCTAACCGCTGCCGGGATCTACCGCGACGATTCTCAAGTAGCGGAAGTGGAAACTTTCAAACGATACGCGGTGGGTGACAACTCAGGCGCGATGATCAGCGTGCAAGCACTCTGAACGCAACGCAGAGGCTTCACATTCGAACCGATCCAGGAAGGTGAATAGGATCAGGACATGATCACCGCGGATACCATAACTTGTCGAATACCTTCTGAGACGGCAATCAAGCTAAAAGAATTGTCTTGTAGTGTAGCCAATCCTGTCTCATCAGCCGACTCTCAAACGTGGGCGACGTGGATAAGCGCTGTAGCGACAGTTGTTTTAGCAGTATTTGCTATCGCTGCATGGAGAAGTTCTCAAGCACAGATAAAGCACATGAAAGATGAAAGCGTTAAGGCTACGGAACGAAATCATGACCAGATTCTTGCTAGTGCGAATTTGGAACATCAGCGCAATCTCGAAGAGTCGCTGTTTGACTACCTCGGTGCACATGCCGATATATTCGCAGCTGGTTCGGGCGATCAAGAAGCTTTGAGGCTGGCTAGTGTTCAATTGCGCAAAAAAAGTTTGAGATTCATTATCCTGAGGTCGCTCCCTGGACGCTCTGGAGAAATGACCAATCTAGACGATCTAGCCATGATGATGGCTGAGGCAGGAACGCATACGCCCCACGATGGGGATCTCAGATATGGGCGTAATGAGCTATTCAACGGTGTCCACAACATTTTGCGGGACTTTCATGAGGAAAAACTTCCACCTGAAAAGCTCCGCGAAGAGTTTCGTGAATTATTCGTCAGGATAATGAACGGATACGACGAATACCTCGACCCTGAGTACGTCAAATTAGCTGAAAATCGTGGTTGGCTCAACGAATAGCTAAAGCCAAGGAAAGGCACTCACATACGTGGGTGCCTTTTTTATGCCCAAAAACGAAGGAGAAAACCAGAATGAACCCGTTATTCATCTGCCGTCGTAGCCCGCTTGGTTATTGGTCGATCCAATACCGCGACGGGCAGCTCCTCGGTGAATACGAGCGCTACGAAGACGCGCTCGCCCAGATCCGAGCAATCCACGGACGAACCATCCACTCAAAACCGCATCTGACAAGCCCAAAAGCTTGTGAAACAAAGTACAAGGAGAGCTAATGAGAACCTTTGACCCGTGTCTGATCAAACGAATCGGTATCGCAGTCGAGATGGCTGACGGTGAGCAGATCATGTTCTACACCGAAAGCCCAGGCACTGAAATTCAGATCGAAAACCGAAACGAAACTCAACAAGTGTTCGTGGGAAACATAACCCGGACACTAATCACGGACTCGACCACCGAAATCACCATCAGTGGCATCCGCGGATACCAAATGCACACCCGCGCCCCCGAATCCACCGCGCAATCCATTGACCGCATCCACGAAATCACAGGAGGCAACCCCGATGACTACCGATGAACTGATCAGCCAAGCGATTCACATGATCGAAACGAACCAACCCCGCATGGCAAACCTCTACATGAAAAACGCCCTTGAGCAGACCGACAAACGCCGCCGAGAACTCAACCCGCTCGCATGGCAAACCCGGCAAATGGTTCAAGGATTCCAAAACATCGGCAACGCAATCGCAAAGGCCGGTCAAGCATGGGCGCAAATCATCGAAGACTTGACTAGAGCATTTGCGCCTGAATCCGGCATCGACCGCAAAACCAACTACGCGCTAGTAGGACCGGCCAAATGAACTTCACCCGCCGCACATACCGGATAGTCATCGCAAGGTCGATGGAACGCGAAAAGCAGCTGCGTGCCGAGACTCCATATCGAGACCCATATTCGGCAGGATGGCAAATCGCCACTGCCAAATTCATCAACCAAATCAACCACACCAAACAACTGCAACGACGCAAACGAAGGGAACGGAAATGAACCTCATTGGAACAGCCAAAGGCGCAAACGTACGCGAAGTAATCAAAGACGCTCAGGAACAAGCCAAAACCTACTACGGCACCACAAAGCACGAACTGATCATCGGAACCGCCACACTCGAAACGGAAAAAGCCTGGGGTGGAGAAGTCCTAACCCAAACATTCGAAGCCGAATTCGAAGCAACCCCGAAAGAAACAATCCTATGAAGTGGTGGCACAAGCTCAAAGGTCACAAGATCCAACGCCAATTCATGCCCGGCTACCCATGGGGCCCAGAAATCAAATGCAACTGCGGAAAATGGTGGAAACGATGAGCCTGAAACAACTGCTCGCGCCACTCATCAACCTATTCCGCAAACCAGACCCACCCAAAAACTGGACAATCGTCGAATGGATCTACGACGACAACGACGAAAAAGAAATACACGTACTCCCAAACAACGACCACATCATCCACGAAATCCCATCAGACCACTGCCCATGCGGAGTGCACTGGGAACGAGAAAACGGGATCAACCTCTACACCCACCACTCACTCGACGGACGGGAAAAACACGAATGACCCAATGCACAACCGCCGACTGCGCAAACCCAACAAACCTCTACCTCTGCAACTCATGCATTAGCGACCTGCAAGCATGGCTCGACAAAGTACCCGACATGATGGACGAACTATTCACCACCATGGCCAGACTCGACGCAACCGCCCCACGCAACCGCGAAGGCGGCGACGGCATGAGCACCGAACCAGTCATGCCAATCCGCGTCGGAGCACTCGAAGTACGCGCAGCACTCCGACTCTGGGTAGAACTAACACCACAAGGCGAAATGCTCCCGCTCAACGCAAAAACATTAGCCAAAGACAAATTCTCCGGAAACTTCCTCGACATGCTCGAAGGACTATTCGACAAAGCCGAACGAGCCATCGACAACCCCATGGAAAAACACGCATACGGGAACTGCACGGCAGAATACCAATGGGGTGACCCAGCAACATGCGGGGGAGAACTAACAGCAGCCCCCGACGCAGACAGTACCGAATGCCCCGAATGCGGAACCTGGTATGACCTCAAACAACTACGCGCCGAAAGGAAACAATACTTCCGCGAAACACCAATGCCGCCAAGAGAAGCTAGGGAAACCCTACAATCACAAATGGGTGTGAACGTCGTGAAAAAAACATTCGAAAACTGGGTGGATCGAAGACTACTCCGATACGTCCTAGACCGAATCGGGATCGGCGGCAAAGAGCGAAGACTCTACTTCCCAGTAGACCTGCTCGCCACACACCAAAAGATTCGCGAGTAAACAAAAAATCTGTTACCCTCATTTCTAGGGGAAAAGTGTTTCCCCTCCAAACCTCTTACCGAATACGGTGGAGGTTATTTTTATGCCCGAAAGGCGGTCACTCCCCAAAGTGACCGCCTTTCTTGCGTTAACGCCCTTGTAGCTCAACAGCAGAGCGGGCATCAATAAACTTTCAAAGAATCCCGAGGTAGCTCCTCGGGTTAGAAAACCTCGGCGTACTCCTGCGCCGGGGTTTTCGTGTTTCAGGAGACAAAATGGATTGGAAAACAGCCGAAGGACGTTCGGCATATCGCGCACGACGCTATCAAAGCCGAATGAAAGCAATGATTCGCTTACTCGGCGGGCATTGCGCCAAATGCGATTCCCAAACGAATTTGCAATTCGATCACATCGACCCGCGAACAAAGAAATTCACTATTGCCGAGCGATGGGATGCAAGCCCGCTTGTCCTGATTCCAGAGCTCGCCAAATGCCAATTGCTTTGCGAACCCTGCCACATTCAAAAGAGCGCTGAGGAAAAATCAGTAGAACACGGTGGCGGCGAATCTGGCAAGCGAAATTGCAAGTGCGCGCCTTGTCGAGCTCGCAAAAACGAATACATGCGCCGCTGGAAAGCGGAGAGACGCAAACAGCTCATAGCAGCGTAATAACTCAGCCTGGGCAAGCTGCCAATCTGCCCAATGCCCTTGTAGCTCAATTGGTAGAGCAACCGTTTCGTAAGCGGTAGGTTCCGTGTTCGAATCACGGCTTCGGCACTTGACGGCGTGACCCCTAACTAAGCGTCCATGCGAGTAGGGTGAGTCAACGCCGTCACTACACTTCTCGGTCAAGCGACAACCTCAGCGCCTTCCATGTGGGCGACCGAGGCGTAAAGGACGGACACCACAAACGCTATTTACTCCTTGCGATAGCGGTTCGCCCTGCCGAGAACCTACTTAGATAAAGGGGAAAACGAAATGCTCAGCCAGCCATGCATTGACGCGATGCTGCACGAAATCGCATCAGGCCGAAACATCGCGATCATCCCCGAATCCCACAAAGCACTAACGGCCATCATTCGCCAGCTCACAGACCTGCTACCCGTCGAGATAGTAGACAGCGTTCGAATGATGAACGGGCAAGAATCCATAACGCTCACCAACGGCGCGAGAATCCTCTTCCCCCGCCAGGCTCGCAACCTCAGAGGCGAGAACCTAGGCCTAGCAATCATCCAAGGCCGAGGCATGACCGAGGAAGACGCCTTCCACCTAATCCCGGCGCTGGACACAACCAACGGGCCAATCCTCACGCGAGCCTAAGCATGGCAACCTCACGCACCGGCACAACCGCATGGCTCAACACCGCACGCCTAGTCATACGCGACGCACAAGACCGAGGCCAAACCAACTGCCTCTACTGCAAGCAACGCCTCAACTACAAAGACCGGCGAGCATTCAACGGCGCACAAGTCGAGCACATGATCCCATACTCAAAAGGCGGAAGCGATCACCCCTCGAACCTGATCGTCATCTGCCGAACATGCAACATCAGCAAAGGAAACCGGCAAGCACCAAAGGTCAAAACCGTAATGGCAAACAAGCCACTACGGACAAGCCGAAAATGGTAAACCCCGTTATCCCCAAATGTGCATAAGTTATTCACAGTTATCCACATATCCACAGCCTGAAGGGTAGGGGGTAGGAGGTTCCTGCCCCACCCCAGCCCCGCCCCACCTGGCATAGCGAAAATATCCCCCCGAGCTTGATTGTCAGGCTGACTAGGGATTTCTTTATTTTTGGCCTTTTGGTCTTTTTGGAGGTTCTCGGCATGGATGTTTTCGGTTTAGGTGAGCGCGGTCAAGAGCTTTGGGAGGCTCTGAAAACGGGCGAGGTTGGTCGCGATGCTTTGGTTTTGGAGGCGGCCCGAACGGCTGACCGGCTGAACGAGTTGGACAACATTATTCAGGGCAAAGGCGTCTTGGAATTGATGCAGTTCCGGCTTGATTTCCCCGAGGATGACGGCGAGCCCTTCACGGTTGAGGTCAAATTCCAGAATGTTCTCAGCGAGGCCCGGCAGCAGCAAACGGCGTTCGCGACTTTGATTGAAAAGATTTCTCGCTACGGCTTGACGGCTACGGCAACGAAGGGCGCACCCGCGGCCCCGCTTCCGACAGGCGTTACGGCGCTGGATAAGATGCGTGCCCGCGTGGCGGCTCAGAGCGGCTAAGAGGTGATGCTCCTTGTCTTTGGTTGGCTCTCAGGTTGCGCGCTATCAGATTTCGCCGAAGTGCCCGAACGTTTCGACGGTTCACGCTGAGGCTTGTATCGACCTTGCCGCGGCTTATGGCTTGACTCTTGATGAGTGGCAAGCGAATACGGTTCGCATTTGGTTCCGCATGACCCCCGAGGGGCGCTGGGCGGCTTCCACTTGGGGCTTGTCAGTTGCTCGGCAGAATGGCAAGAATGGCGCGCTTGAGGCTGTAGAGCTTTATTTGCTTGTCATGATGGGGTACAAGATTTTGCACACCTCGCATTTGCTCACCTCGGCGCGCAAGGCGTTCAAGCGCCTAATGCAGTTCTTCGGGCGCAAGGTGAATGACCCTAACGCGAAGTACCCCGAGCTAAACCAAATGGTTGTCGAGATTCGAAAGACCAACGGGCAGGAAGCAATCGAGCTTTCGAACGGTGGACTTATTGAGCTCGGAGCTCGCACGGGCGGCGCTGGCCGTGGTTCCTCTTTTGATTTCCTGATCGTTGATGAAGCGCAGGAATATGAAGAGGATGAACAGGAAGCGCTAGAGCCTACTACTTCGGCTTCACCTTCGGGTGACCCGGTGACCGTTTATATGGGCACGCCTCCGAAGGTTGTGGGGGAGCGCGGCGAACCGTTCATTCGCGTTCGCTCTGCAGCGGTTACGGGCCGTTCGAAGCGCACGGCATGGGTTGAGCATTCGCCACAAGGCGAGCTCGACAAGATGACCGAGATTGAATTGCAAGCTTTCGTTCGCGACCGTCGCAATTGGGCTGAGGGTAACCCGGCGCTCGGGATTCGTTTAGCCGAGTCCACGATTGAAGGCGAGATGGAACGGTGGTCTGCTAAGTCGTTTGCTCGCGAGCGCCTGAACATGTTCCCTTCGCCCGCCGAGGTGTTGGAACTTGCGTTCTCTGAAAAGGTTTTGAAGGCGCTGCAGGTTGGCGCCGATGAACTCGACCATGATTTGCCGGTGTCCGCGTTTGGGGTTGATATGAATCCCGAGAAAACGAAGGTTTCAATTTGCGCGGCCGTGCCAGGGGATACGAAAACCCACTTAGAGCTTGCGGCGAACTCGCCATTTAGCGAAGAGGGTATTTCCGCTCTTGTCAATTGGCTTTGGGAGCGGTGCAAAAGGCGCGTTCCTGTGGTTATGGATGCTTTCAGCCCGGCGCGTGACTTGCTCGAAGCGCCGCTGAAAAAGCGGGGTCTTACCGTTCGAATTCTTGACACGAACGAATTCATTCAGGCTTGCGGGCAGCTTTATCACGCGGTAAAGCGTGAGCGTTCGATTACGTGGTTTGTCGAGCAAGAGCATTTCTTTGTGTCTATGAAATCCACGGTGAAAGAGCCGATCAAGAATCGACCGGGTTCTTTCAAGTGGAATCGCTCGGATTTGGAAGTTGATCTTATGCCGACTATGGCCGCGACTTGCGCGCTTTATGGTTCGGTCAAATTTGGTCGTCGTAAGCGTTCTAGCGGTGGCCCTGATGGTGGCTCTTCGCGGAAGCGTCATGCGGTGGTTTTGTGATTGGAGGTGGTGCGTGTGCTACGTGAACTAGACGCTTCGGAGCGATCGAAGTTTGAAGAGATGCTGCGCACCATTCGGCAACGCTCGCCACGTAATCAGTTGCGCCGGAACTTGCATGATTCTAAGCGCCGGTTGGATCGGGTCGGGTTTTCGGTTCCGCCTCATATGGTGGATTTCCAGACACCGCTCGGCTGGGGCGAGAAAACCGTATCGGTTCCTAGTTCGCGCATTCGCCCTGAGGGTTTCCGCCTTCCCGGTAATGGAACTGAGCTTGACGAACTGCAAGAGGTTTTCGACGGGCGCTATGTGTCGCGTTCTTTGCGTGGCGCTATCAAGTCATCTTTGAGGCATGGCCCGGCGTTCGTCTTCACCGCGAGCGGTGACACTAGTGCTGGTGACCCTGAGGTTATCATCGTTGTGCGAACCGCCATGCAAGCTACTTGCATTCAAGACTCGCGCACGGGCATCGTGACGGCGGCTCTTGAAGTAGTGAGCGGCAACAGCGTGAATATGCACGTTCCCGGTTGGATTTTGGCGATTGATCGCGTCGATGGTCGATGGGTTGTCGTCGATGAAGCGCGCCAAGGCCATGACGTGGTTGGCTGTGAGCCGTTCGTTTGGGATTGGGATGTTGACCGCCCGTTCGGGCGTTCGCGCATCACCCGCCCGCTGATTGGCGCAATGGAACGCGGCGTGCGCACCCTGCTACGCATGGAAGTCACGGCTGAATTCTTCTCTGCTCCGCAACGGGCTTTGCTTGGCGCGAGCGAAGAGCACTTCACCGATGAAAGCGGCAACCGAATCGACTTGTGGAAGGCGATCACGGGCGGCGTGTGGGCTTTGCCTGACGTGTGGGATGACGAAGAGGGCAAGCTAGTTCGGGCGCAGTTGCAACAGCTTTCTCAGGCTTCGATGCAACCGCATTCTGAGATGTTCAAGTCAATTGGTTTGCAAGTTTCCTCGGAAACTTCGATGCCTATGAGCTATTTGGGCATTCAGGAGAATCAGCCCGCCTCGGCCGATGCTATTCGAGCAGCCGAGGCCGACATGCTCTCACTGATCGAGTATCAGATTGAGCTTTCCTACGAATCGGCGATGCTGAATCTTGCGCGCAAGGTTCTAGCGGTAAAGCGTGCAACATCGTTCGCGGCGATTGAGCGTGTCACTCGTGGCCTGTCGATTCGTTTCGCTGATCCTGGTACGCCTACTGTCGCGGCCCGTTCCGATGCGGCGTTGAAGTATGTTCAAGCGTTCCCTGATGGTGATCCTGAACTTGCTATGGAGCTTTACGGCTTGTCTGATGATCAGATCAAGCGCAACACGGAATACATGCGGAAGTCGAACGCTGGTTCGGTCTTAGATCGCCTCGTTGGCGGCGACGTGACCGGCGAACGCCCTCCGGCACCTAGTGCTCCTGAGGATTCGTAATGTCACGGGCTGTCCTTAACCGCTTACCTGCCGCGAATGACGACATTTCGCGTCGGGTTGCGGCTGATTTGCGTCGAATTTTGGCGCGTATCGATTTGGATAATCCGGTTTCGGCTCGTGCGGCGTTGTTTGAACTTGTTCCACCCTTGATTGAGCGGTGGGGCGATGTTTCTGCAACGGCGGCGGCTGAATGGTTCGAAGGATTTCGCGCAGCCAATGGCCTGCCTGGCCCGTTTCGATCAGTGCTAGCCCCGCCGTTGCCGATCGAACAGGTGAACGCCCGGATTGGTTTCGCAACTCGCGAGGCCGGTCACCTGTTCACTGGCCAGACTTCGGAATTCGCGGACTTTATGTTGCTGATCGCTAACGAATACTCGTTGGCGCCGGGGCATAACACGGTGTGGAATAACTCTGCTCGTGACGGTGCGGCATTTGCTCGCGTACCTGAGCCTGGTGCTTGCGATTTCTGCCTGATGCTTGCCAGTCGTGGATTCGTTTACTCTCGCGGCACTGTCGATCAAACTCAGGGCGCAGACGGTGAGATGACCCGCTTTCACGGCGGCTGCCGGTGCCATGCGATGCCGGTGTGGGAAGAAACCCGCGCACGCGTCGAGTACGGGTATGACCCAGAAAAACTGCTCGCCGAGCGTCAGGGCGCCTGATCGCCCGTAATTTTATTTTCCCGCCCTAGATGGTGCCGGGTTCAACCGCCGAGACGGCAAACAAAATGTGGAGGTAGCAATGCTGAAATCTGTCATGCCAACTTATGAGCCGTTGCCGTATTACATGTCCGCGATGGGCATGCAGGGCGCACGGTTCCTTGAAGGTAACGACGGCACTGGTTCGGACGATTCCGACAAATCGAACGAATCCGACGATGCTACGGACTTGAAAGAATCCGAGGGGCAAGCGCCGGACGAAGACAAGTCGAAGGAATCCGGCGACAAGGATTCGGAAGGCAAAGGCGAGGACGCGGCCGGTGAAGATGCGGACGCGGATAAGTCCGACGACGAATTCAAATCGGGCGAATCGAAGAAAGCCGTTCTGGCCGATCTTCGCAAGGCTCGCGACGAACGAAATACGTTGCGCACTGAGAACGAGACGCTGACCGAATCCGTATCTGAGCGAGACGCGGTGATTGCTACTAAAGACGCTGAGATTGCCTCGTTGAAAGCCGAAGCTCAGGTTTCTACGTTGGCAGCGACTCACGGAATTGTTGACGAAGCCGATGTTGAATTGTTGGCTTCAATCTCCGATGAGGAGAAGCGCACGAAGCTCGCTGAGCGACTCGCAAAGGACGCACGAAACCGAGTGAATCGACGTGTAGGCGCGTCGGGCAAAGGCACGCCCGCAGGGTCTTTGGACGCTGGGCGCGACCTCTACGAAAGCCGCAAGAAATAATCAATTCTTTTACCCCTTTAGGAGGGAATCGTGGATCTCACTATCAAGCGTGAATCCTTCGGCCAGGACGATCAGTCTTGGCTCGGCTCTGCCCATGGCACTAATGCTGCGCAGACCATTACCTTGGACGTTTCGACATTCACCAAGGACACTCATTACCCGGACGGTTGGCTGAAGTCTGGCCTGCCGCTGGCTAAGTCTGGCGAGACGTATGTCCTTTGGACCGAGCTTGCCGACCTTGCTGGCTTCCTGTTCACCACGGTTAAGGCTCCTGCCGATCCGGCAACGCCGGTTGGTGGCGCAATTCTTGAGCATGGCCGCGTAAAGGCAGCCAAGCTTCCCGTATCCGTTGACGAAGCCGGGCAGGCTACTGCCTCCGGTCGAATCATCTTCGCCTAAGGAGGCAATCTTATGTCGCTTGTTCTTTCGAGTGATTACATCACTCCTACTGAGCTGACTGGTTATGTCCGCTCGGCTTTGGCCGACCTTCCGCAGAATGCGTTCGGCCTGTCCGCGTACCTTCCAGACGTGCCAACGGATGATATTGATTTCCGTGCGTCGGTTGGTGGCGGTGGCTTGTCGCGTGCGGCATCGTACCGTTCGTATGACACGGAATCGCCCATTTCCGGGCGTCGCGGAATTTCTCGCATCCACGGTGAGCTTCCTCCAATTTCGGAGAAGCGCCGCCTCGGTGAGTACGACCGCCTAAAGATGCGCAAGCTTGATGAAGGTATCAAGAATGCAATCTTGAATGACGCGGTTGAGCTGGCAACGGCAATTAAGGCCCGACTCGAAATTGCCCGCGGCGACGCGCTGATGAATGGCTCGGTTACGGTGTCTGAGAACGGGCTCGCTCTCGAAGCCGACTTCGGGCGCGCAGCGAATCACTCGCAGACCGCGATCATTCGCTGGGATCAGGCCGATTCCGACCCGATCAACGACCTACTGGCATGGGTCGGTGTGTACGTCGCGACCAACGGCGTGCGCCCGGCCGAAATGTTGGCCTCCGAGCAGCTGGTTTCCGTTCTGATGCGAAACAGCGCTATCCGCGGGTATGTCCTACCTGCCGGTTCGACTCAGAACATCGTCACCATTGATGCCTTGAATGCCCTGCTGGCTTCGTTCCGACTGCCGACGCTCGTAACTTACGATGCGCAGGTGGAGGTAGAAGAAGGGGTTGCTCAGTCCATCCTCGACCCAAAGCGCATCCTGTTCTTGCCGCCTGCCGGTAAGAAGCTCGGCGAAACCCTGTGGGGTGTCACTGCTGAGGCGCTGGACGAGAACTACGGCATCGACTCGACCGAGGCGCCGGGCATCGTGGTTGGTTCGTACTCGGATAACGACCCGGTGGCGCAGTGGACTAAGGCATCTGCTATCGCGTTGCCGGTTGTGCCGAACGCAAACCTGACCCTTTCGGGTCTGGCTCTCACCTAAGCATGAGATTTCACTAGGCCGTCTGAATATTCAGGCGGCCTAGTGGCGTTTCCTTATTCTTTTAGGAGGTTCCCGTAATGGGGATCATTTCTCTTGGCCATGCGTCCGCTTTGGACGTCTCTGGCCGCCTTCATGAATTCAAACCGGGTGAAGAGTTGCCTGATTGGGCGACTGGCAAGCAACCCGCGCCAAACCCCGTTGCCGTGGAGATTGTTGCCGACCCTACCGAGGATCAGGCCGCGCTAGTCATCGCTAGCGCTGAAAATGACGCGGCGGGCATCATCGCCAAAGCCCAGGTGGATGCTGAGGCCATTCTTGCAGAGGCTCGCACGGCGGCCGAGCAGGATCAGAAGGATAAGTCTGACCCTGCCGAAGGCGAGGGCGCAGAATCGGCGGAGAGCGACGAAAACGCTACCGCTGAGGAATCGGGCGAGCCAGACTTCACTAAGCCCGCAACGCCTAAGCGTGGGCGCCCGCGTAAGCAGGTCTAAGCATGGCCGTACCATTCGCAACTATTGAAGACTTGCGCTCTCACTGGCCGGGCATGCCGACCGAATATGACGCCGAGGGGGATCAGAAGCTCAAAGAGTCTTCGATTGTCCTTCGGAAGCTTTACCCCGGAATTGACGGGCGAATTTCGACAGGGAAGCTTGACGCGGAAGTTCCCAAGCTCATTGTTTGCCGAATGGTCAAGCGTGCCTTGCTCGCAGCTATCAACGATGTTGAGGGCGTGGCATCGCGCAACGAAACCGCGGGCGGTGTGAGCACTGGCCTTTCGTTTAGCAACCCGAACGGCAACTTGTATCTGACGAAGGATGACAAGGCGCTTTTGGGTAGCGGGAAGAGTGGCCGCAAGGCGTTCATGATCGTGCCGGGGTTGCCGTAATGTTGCCCCGATTCGCTAACCAGACTGTTGTCGTGCTCATGCCCGAAGAGATTGTGGAGCGCGGGGAGACGGTGGAGAGCTGGACGGTTCCGACGCGCACGCCGATTGATGGGTGTTCTGTGCAGCCGGGGAACGGTGGCCGCGACTTTGAGCATGCTGATGGTGTGGTCGCTGACTTCACGGTCTACCTTCCCGAGACTGCCATGGTGCCACGTCGCGCAAGGGTTGAGCTTCCCGTTACTGACGGTCAGTTCGTGCTACTTGGCGAGCCTGAGCCGTGGATTTACGGATTGCGTACTGACCACGTTCGAATTCGATTGCGGAGGCGTGATGGCTAGAAAAATCAAGGTCAAGCTGAAAAGCGCGGGCGCTCGGGCGCTACTCAATGACCCGGCTGTTGCCAGCCTACTTATGAGTGAAGGGCAGAAGATCGCCAACCGCGCCGGGCCGGGCTATGAAGCCGTGGCAGGAACTCGGGGGCAGACTCGCGCCCGTGTCTTCATTGGCACAGAGACGACAGAGGCCGCTATCGACAATGCACGCAACGCGACACTGTTGCGCGCACTTGGTGGCGGCTAATGCAAGCTCCTGCCGATGTTGAGTACCTGGTGCGCGAGTACCTGAAACCGCTGGCGGGCGTACCCGTTTCTTCAAAGATGACGAACGACAAGAATTTTTTGGTCGCTTTCTCTTTGGGTGGCCCCGAAGCAACGCTGGTGTCCGGTCGCCCGAGGCTGGTCTTTGACTGCTACGGCGAGCGCGAGGCTTTAGCGATCAAGCTGGCGCAACGGGTGTGGGGGCTAGTCAAGGGCTTGGACGGTCTTTTTCTTGATGGGGTGCAGTTCTACGAGGTGGAAGCAAACCTTCCGGTCAATCTTCCGCATCCTGACAAGCCGACCCTGTTTCGGTATCAGTTCAATGCGGCTATCCATGTCCATCATGCGGTGATCGCTTAGCCCTCGCGCTCCAACTCACTCACGTTTTTATGCCACGTACCAAATTGCGGTGCGTGGCGTTGTTCTTTAATGCCCGGAAGGGGTAATAACCATGGCTATTGATGCCAAGAATGTTCTTGTAGGTGGGCCGGATCAGGCAACCACCGGGGCGATCCTTTCGGGTGGCCCAGAAGCTGTTCTGCCGACTGCGCCGGGAGAGGCGGCCGGGGCCGATTGGGAAGACTCGGGGTATATCTCCGAGGACGGACTCACGCTGACCCCCGAACGGTCAATGACCGGGATCAAAGACTGGTCGGGTGCGACCATCAAGGAAATCTTGGAGGAATTCAACGGCACTCTGGCGTGGGCTCATTTGGAGACGAACGAAGCGGCGTTGAAGAACTACTTCGGCGACGACAATGTGACGGTCACCCCGGCAACTGACAGCACGGGCCGCATCATCAAGGCTTCCATGGGCGCTACGGATATGCCGCGTAAGCCGTGGCAGTTCCGCGTCAAGGACGGCAAAGCCAAGGTGCTGATTGTGGTGCCTGACGGCCAGGTGTCTGAGCAGGGCGAAGTTGCGTTCACGAAGACGAACGCGATCACTTGGCCGATCACGCTAAAGACGTTCCCAGATGCGGACGGATACAACGTTCACATCTACACCGATGACGGGGTTTTCTCCGCCTAACAGGCTGGTGGGCCGGGGTTTCTTCATGCGGGAGCGCTCCCCGGCTCACCCTTTTTCTAATGCGCTCCCATTCCAAATTTTTGAAAGGTGTTCCCGCAAATGGTTTTCAAGCCTAGTTTCAAGCAGAACGTTTTTGAGTTTCAGCTCTCCGGTTCCAAGAAGAAGTTTTCCATTCCGTTGCGCCAGTACATTAGCGCCGATTTGGCCGAGCGCTTAGAGGAAGCGGCGACGACTGCGCAGCCGATGATCAAGAAGATTCAGGAAGCCAAGGAACTGGCGAGCGCTTCGGGTGAAGAGCCGGTTCTGCCTGATGATTTTGACCCCGATATGTTGGCGTCGCTGTCTCGAATTCAGCGTGAGCTTTTCGAGAAGTACGCGCCGGGTTGCTACGCCGCTGGCACTAAGGGCGAAATTCAGGAAGTCATGCAGGAATGGGGCCGGGTTTCCAACATTGAGTTGGGGGAATCTTCGGCCTCGTCCAGCTCCTAAGGGAGTATGGCGAGGCCATTGAGTATCATCTGCTGACTCTCGGGAAGCACATAGATGACCTTGGCACTTTTGAGCTCTCGTGGCGTGACCTTTGGGTGATTGTGCGTCATGCTCCGGCCGGTTCGGCTATTGCGCGTGCGATGCATCCAGAGGTTGCCGCTTGGGCCAACGGTGAAGTCAATGCGCAGCTCTTGGCGCTCATTGGCGACATGCTCGCCGAGGGAAATTGGCAGCGTGCAGGGCGTAAAAATGCGCCGCATCCGAAGCCGATTGACCGCCCCGGCGCTGAAAACGGTTCGCGCTCGTTCGGCAAAGACCCTATTCCGATTAGCCAGTTCGATGACTGGTGGGAATCCAATTGACCCTTTGGGGTCTTTTTTTATGCCCGAAGGGGGTCTAAATGGCTGGTAGCGGCGTTGATATTGCTCAGGCTTACGTCCATCTCATTCCGTCGATGGAGGGTGCGCAGGGAACGATTGCCGACGTCTTGACCCCCGGCGCGAATAAGGCGGGGGAGCAGGCGGGCAAGAGCGCGGGCGGCAAGTTTTCCGGGTCGTTCAAAAAAGGCCTAGTTGCGCTCGGTGCGGCGGCGGCTGTCACAGGCGCGTTTGCTGGCATGTGGAAAATTGGCGACACGTTCGACCAAATGGCTAACTCAATTCGCGTCGGCACTGGGGCGACGGGTGATGACCTTGAAGGTCTGGTGCAGGTTGCCAAGAACGTTGGCAAGACGGTACCGAATGAGTTCGGCGATATTGGTACGGCGGTTGCCGATATCAACACCCGCATGGGCCTATCGGGCGAGACGATGGAAACCGTCGCGGCGCAGTACCTGCAAGCGGGCAATATCCTCGGTGAGGCCGTGGACGTTGGCAAGACTTCCGCGGCGTTTAGTGCTTTCAAGATCGAGGGCGACGACGTTTCTAAGTCGATGGATCACCTTTTTCAGGTATCCCAGGCTACAGGCGTTGGCATGAATGACTTGGCTTCTCAGGTATCCGAGAATGCTCCGGCTGTTCAGGCGCTCGGGTTCAGCTTCGAAGAGACTGCTGTGCTGATTGGTTCGCTGGATAAGGCCGGCCTGAACTCGACTCAGGTCATGTCGTCCATGTCTCGGGGGCTTGTCAACCTTGCCAAGGACGGCGAAGAGCCAGCCGAGGCGTTCCAGCGTGTGCAAAGCGAGATTGGCGGATTCATTGAATCCGGCGACAAGGCGGCCGCGCTGGACTTGGCATCTGAGGTGTTCGGTACTCGCGGCGCCTCGCAGTTCATCGGGGCGTTGGAGTCCGGCGCCATAAACATGGATGACCTTGGCAAGGCTGCAGGGCAGACCGCGGACACGATCCTTGGCACTGCTGAGGAAACTATGAGCTTTGGCCAGCAATGGGATGTGGTCAAGAATAATGCGACGCTGGCGCTAGAGCCGTTGGCCTCGGGTATTTTTAGCACCATTTCCACGGCACTTACTGACATGATGCCGAGCATTCAGGCGTTCGGGTCTTGGCTGGGTGAGAATCAGTGGGTTCTCGGCATTGTGGCGGGAATTATCGGCGTGACTCTGGTTGCGGCTGTTGTGGCGTGGACTACGAGCATTTGGGCGGCGAATGCGGCCCTGCTGGCAAGCCCGATCACATGGGTTGTCCTTGGCCTTGTCGCCCTTGTGGCTGGCATCGTTTACCTTGCGACTCAAACCGAGTTTTTCCAGACCATTTGGGATGCGGTTTGGGGGTTCATTCAGACTTCGATTCAGGTTGCCGGTGACTTTATCGGTTCAACGCTAACTTGGATTAGTGATACGTGGTCTGCTGTTTGGAGCGCGGTATCTTCGTTTGCGCAGTCTGTTTGGGATGCGATTACCGGCTTCATTAGTTCGGCGATCACTGGCGTGCAGACTGTTATTGCGAATGTCGTTTCAGCGATTAGCGCAACGTGGTCGAGCGTGTGGAACACGATCAAGACTGTGGCTTCGGCGGTTTGGGCTGGAATCGTGGCTTTCGTTACGGGCTACATCAATGCGGTGAAGCTGGTCATCTCGACGGTAATCAATGCGATCAAGAGTATTTGGTCAAGCGTCTGGAACGGCATCAAGAGCGTAGCGAAGTCAGTCTGGGAAGGCATTGTTGGATTCGTCAAGACTTACATCAATAACGTCAAGACGAACATTTCAAACATTCTGAACACGATCAAATCTATCTGGTCTAGCGGCTGGAATTTCGTGAAGACCACCGTCTCGAATATTTGGGATGGAATTATGGGCTTCTTTTCTGGCGCCGTATCCACGGTTTCAGGGATCTTTGGACGAATCGGCGATGCGATCATGACCCCGTTCCGCAATGCGTTCAATTCGATTGCCGGATTCTGGAATAACACGGTCGGAAAGATCAGCTTTACTATCCCGGACTGGGTTCCTGGTGTGGGTGGCAGCGGCTGGTCTGTGCCGAACATTCCTATGTTGGCAAAGGGTGGCGTTGTCACGAAGCCGACGCTTGCGGTTGTGGGCGAGGCCGGGCCGGAAGCTGTCATTCCATTGTCGAAGCTATCTCAGCACGTGCCGGAAGGCGGCGGCGGGGGCATGGCTTCCGGCGACGTTGATCGGATTATCTACGCGCTTCAAAAGTTGGCTGAGCGCCCGGTTGAGGTTCAGGCAGATATTGGAGTTAGCGACATTTCTCAGGGTCTTTACGCTCGGGGAAGCAATTCCAACCGATCCAACGGCAAAGTAAGTCTAGGGGGGCCGGTGAGTTGAGTTTTATCTTCGGTGGCGTGGATACAAATAGCCTGGCTGGGGTGACGGCGACTCTTGTTGAGTGGCCGTCACTCGGCGGGTTGTCTTTGGAAACTGAGGACACAGAAGGCCGGGATGCGCGGTATTTCTACGGCGCTTCTCAGTCTCACACGGCGTTCACTTTTGACGTTCTTATCGAGGGGTCTACGCCGGAACAGGCTGCAGAGCGACGCGATAATTTCGTGGGCTTGATTGCCCCGCACCGTGGCGCGCAGAGCTTGATTGCCGAGCTGGATACGGCATGGCAGTGGTGGGAAGTCATGGTTTCGGGCCAGATCGACTGGCGCCGTGCTGGCTGGCATCGCGGTAAGAGCTTCACGTTGCGCGCTGATGTTTCATTCGAGACGGTGGGCGATGCGGCGGCGATGGAGGCCGAACAGGTGCCGGTTAGTTTCGCTTCGTCGCTTTCGTTCACTTTGGATCGTGGAAATACGGTTGCTTATCCGCAGATTGAGTTTCCATCTGGCGCTCAGGCGACGGTGAAGGTTGGCGGCTTTGAGGTTGTGGTTTCGGCTACGACTTCGGGGCGCACGAACGTTTTGGATTATCAGGCGATGGAGTTTTATCAAAAGGATGCGACGACGGGCGCGAGGTTGGCCAGCATCGTTCGTTTTATGAGTCATTTTCGCCGTGCGTCGTTTACGCCGGGGCAGACGGTGAGTGTTTCGGTGCCGGGCGCGCCTACGGGTTCGCGTCGCTTGTATGCGAATGCGCGCAGGATTTAGGGGGCTCTTTTGTGGGATAACCGTTTTTCGTGGTCTGGGGAGGTTCCGACTTCATACCCTGATTTGAATCCTGTTGCGTTGCAGCGTATCGCGCCAGCCTCGGGCTTGGATTATGCGGATGCTGTGACCCCTTCGCGCATGTGGCAACGCGTGGTCGGCGGCGCGAATGATGGATACGTTGCGGGCCAGTGGGGCTACCAGATGGGTTTGAATCAGGTAAATCCGGCGACTGATCAGGGTGGTTTCAAGCTTCCTCATTTCAGTGGCTTGTGGCCTTCCAATGGAAAGCTCTTGATGGGCTTGTGGACGCGCCAAAGTTACGTCATGGCACATTCTCCGCTCATGTCTACGCGAGGCGGTTCTAGCCCGGTTGCGTACTTGGCGACGGCGGCTAGTGGCCGGTTGCGTCACCAGGTGTATAGCTCGACTGGTGCTAGCTTGCTTGACCAGTATGAGGATACGCCTTGGGTGCAGACGCTCGGTTGGCAGTTTGTTGGGCAGTTGCTTGATTATGGTGCGCAGACTTCGCAGCTTTTCAGCGTGCTTGCTGAAACTGGCGCGTCTTGGATCGGCCCTGTGCGCGCCTTGGCTGGTACGCCTAACCCGGCTTCGACGGCTGATCTTGATGTGTACGCTTTGCAGTCTGCTGGGTATTGGACTACGGGCGTTTTTGACGAAGCGCTAGTAGCTCACCCTGGGGCAAGTTTCGACCTGCCAGGGTTCGTTGATTCGGTGGCTCTTGGCAAATGGGCAGACGGGCAAAAGGACGCGAATCGGACACGCTACACGTTGAGCGAGTCATCTATTACCGCCCAAGTTGCGGGCACCCTTTCGACGGGTGCTGAGCGGGTTTCGTGGAGCGCTCAGCCTGTCGTTACGGGCGCACCGGCTGAGGTTACGCCTTATTGGTCTACTGACGCTGGCGCGACGTGGCAGACGGGCTCGCAGCTTCCCGCCGCGTTGAATGGCCTGTTGCGGTGGACTGTGCCGATGACGGTTGGCCAGTCATTCAGCGGTTTCACGGTGGACGTTCCGAGCGAGCCAGCGCCGACGCTTGAAGCTATCCCGAATCAGACCTTGGAACAGGGCGGCCTGGTCAATATTCCTTTGGTGTTCTCTAATCAGGGTGCGCCGTCGTGGAGTATTAGCACGCCGCCTGTCGCTTCGGCGACTATCTCAGGTTCGGTGCTTACTTTAGCCTCGGGCTTCGAAGTCGGCGACGGTCAAGTGACGGTTACTTTGACTGAAGAAATTGGGCGCAAGGTTTCGCGTACTTTCACGGTGACGGTGACGGCGCGTGAGTGGGAAGCTGGCGCGCCTCCGAATTATCCGCATGCTCCGATCATTCTTTGTGACGGTAACGATGTGCCGGTGACTGTGATCATTGATTCTTTGGGTGCTGTGGTCACGTCTGAGGTGAACGGCGAGCATAAGTTTGAGTTCACTTTGCCCGCGACTCATAAGTACGCTTCGACGTTGACTAGCGAGCGATTCGTTGAGGTGGAGGGGGAGCGTTACCGGATTCGGCGGATCACGGATAAGCGGTCTGGCCGGAAGGTTCACACGTCCGTTTATGCTGAGGCTGAATTTTATGATTTGGCTACGGCTGGGCAGATTGACGCGCAGGAGTTCCGGCAGGTGGCGGCGGGCGACGTGATGACTATCGCGTTGGCTGGCACGGGCTGGTCTGTGGACGTGGCGAACGTGCGGACTTTGCGCACGTATTCGATTGAGAACACGAATCCGCTCGCCCTGTTGCGTGAGGTTCAAAAGAATCACGGCGGCGATTTGGTGTTTGATAACCGCAATCATCGGGTTTCACTGGTCACGAATTCGGGCCGCGATAACGGCGTGGCGTTCTTCTACGGCAAGGGTCTGAGCGATCCTAAGCGCGTGATTGATACAACCTCGCTAATCACCCGGATCTATGCGCGCAACGCGGACGGGCAAACCATCGCCTCGGTGAATAACGGTGTGCCGTATGTGGAGGATTATTCGCACACGTCAGAAGTTCGTTCGGCGACTTACGATTTCAAGTCTGGCACGTCGCCTTACACGATGCTCGCAATGGCCAACGCGACCCTGGCAAACCGTTCGAAGCCGTCGTATTCATACGAGGTCACGGTTGCCGATACAGGCAACGAGCTTGACGCGTTCGATGCGGGCGATTTCGTGACGGTAGTTGACGAAGAGATTGGTATTTCGGACACGCAGCGCATTGTGCGTTTGGAGTACGACATTATCAAGCCGTGGCGCTCGGGCATCACGCTCTCGGCCAAGCTTCGCGAATTAGGCTCTTCGGAATCCACGGACGCGGGTTTGCTCACGACTGATGCTGGCGCGTCCGCTTTTGACCTTGTGCCTTTCAACCTTCTACTGAATGCACGCTTCGATAACGGGCTGGCTCATTGGGCTAGCCTCGGCGCGGAAGTCGTGGACGGCGAAGGCACGGGGGATCAAGCGGTCATGTTTAGCGGGCCGGGCGAGCGGTGGATTGAGCAGACGGTCACGCCGGACAATCGCGAATCGTATGCTTTCAGCTTTGACGTGCGCAGTACGGGGCCGACTGGCTTCGTGCCTGATCTTGGCGTTGAGGCTGTGGTTACTTACGCGGATGGAACGTCTGAGACTATCCAGCTCGAAATTTCTTAGGGGGTCACGTTGCAGGGAACGTTACGCACGTCGGGTAATCCGAATCTGATCAAACTGCGCGTGACCTCGAAGGGCTTGCCGACCGGCGCGACGGTGGAGGTAACCGACCTGATGCTACAGCCTGGGGGCGTGGTGTCGGGTTGGTTGCCCCACGTAACCGAAATGCCGTGGTCGGCGGGGATTGTGCCACCGGAAGGGGCTGAGGAATTGAACGCCAGAATTGACGCACTCGAATCTCAGGTTGCGGAGTCGCAGATTTATTTGAACCGTATTATGGCACCGGCTCAGGTTTGGGTTGGTGATTCTTCGGGCAATAACGCGCATGTTGAAACGCTTTGGGATGCTGACCTTGGCTGGGTTTCGTGGATTGATGTTGCCGCGTTGCCGGGCTCTGGCGATATTGGTTTTTGGTATCCGAGCAGTGATGCGGTTCAGTCGTCGTCTCGTCCTTATGGTTGGTCGATGCAGGTCTTCACGCAGGGTTTGGCGGGTGTTGGTTCGTTGCGGCCTCGTGTGGATTATATGAATGGTGCGACGGTGGCGGGTTCGAATGCTGAGTTGTCGTTGACGGCGTGGCCGGATTGGTCTTACCGGGTGGAGCACGATTTCATTCTTCCGGCTTCTCGTGCGGCGCGTCCGGCATTCGTGTTGGTTGGCAAGACGGCGGGCGCGACGGGGCGCATTGGTTTGACTCGCCCGAAGCTTGGCACTAAGTCGGAGAGGAGCCAGTAGTGATCGATTTGCCTGTTGCGACTCGTCAGCCTTATCCTTCGAAGAATCCTTGGTATGACGTATCCCAGTATCTCGCGGGCGGCCTTACGCCTTATGCTGATCAGTCGGTGATTTCGTGCGCTGACGGGAACTTTGTTCATTATTCGTTCCATATCCGTATTGATAGGCAGTTCCAAGACCCTGACTACGTTTACCTTTTTCGGTCAATGCACCCATCTTTGAAAGTCGCAGCGAACGGCAAGGCTTCGGGGTGGTTCGGTAGCGATGTGCACGGCGTTGAGTTTGGAACTCACGGATGGATCGCAATGCCGATATGGCGGTCACAGGGGATCACGCTGGCCGATTACGGCATGGTGTTCCTCAACCTGACCGCAGCCAGGAGTAAACCATGACTGAGTTGGAACGCCTCGCGCAACCTTACCCAGATAATAAGCCGTGGGTTGACCTCATGGCTTTTATCGAACCGTCTTGGCGCACTGGCATGAACACGGCGTCGTTCCATTTCAACGGTCTGATTGAGGGCAATACGGCGCATTTGCATTTGCGGACGCGCCGGGGCACAAACTCGATAGTCGCTCTGGATCTGCCCGATGCGTTCGTACCGGAGGGTAACAAGATGTTGCAAGCGTTCTCGCCGTGGCATGACTTCGGGATCGGGATGCACTTGCGCACAGACGGAACGTTACGCCTCTACACGCCGGGGAGAAGCTTGGCGGATGGGTCCGTGGAGGATCTTTCGTTTCAATATTCCTACACGCGGAAGGTGGGCTGAACCATGAATCTTGTTCCGAATCAGGCGTACCCGGACAAGGCCTCGTGGGTGCAGGTCGAAGGGATATTCGTCAATGGGTGGATCGGTGACGGCACCCGGTTTCTTCGCCTAATAATCGACGGGAACAACGTTTCAGTCAGTGGCCGGATAGTCATAGGCAGTTCGCGCCGCATCGCCGGTTATCTGCCCGGCGAGTTTCGCCCACCCGTGAACCAAAGCCTGCCCGCCTTCATCCAGAACGGGCCACCGTGCATCATGGAACTTTGGGCGGACGGAGCAATCGCATTGTCATTCAACAGTCTGGGGATGACTGAGGCAGAAATGCTGACCGCCTACGCGGGGCGGGACGTATATGTGTACGGCAACTATCCGAGGCGAGGTTTGGCGTAATGGCTATCGATCTTCCGCAACTGCCGTCTCGTTATCCCGACCAACTGCCGACCTACGATCTTTCATCGTTGCTTGTTAACGGCATCACTGCCAAGCAATCCGGGAGCGTCACGGCGGCGGTTGGTGCTAATCATGTTTATTGGGATGTGCGCGTAGTTACTTCCGGAGCGATCGACCCGGACTATACGCGGTTCCTTGAAGGCATCCCGGTTGAGTTGATGCCACCAACACACATCACGCGATTGGCTTTGCATGGTGTTAGCGCGGCACAAGTTCAGTGGAATGCTTCATGGAATTTCATGCAAACCTACGGCGTGCGAATAGCAAACGGTGAACTCAGCTTTGAAGCACGCACACTACGGAGGCCAGCATGAGCAGTATTTACGACTTCCCGAAAATGCCGATGCCTTACCCAGAGCAAAACCCTTGGTACGACTTATCAAGCCTTGTGCTCAACGGGTGGGCGGCTGACCCGGTGAGCTTCCCTTTCATGGCGAAGATCGACGGCAACGAAATCAGCATCTACCTACGCACGCGGCGCGGAACTGACCGGTTCATCACGAGCGACTTGCAAGACGAAATTATCCCGGCTGGTGACCGAGTTTTTGGAGCATACGCCGCAGCGCCCGGCGACATAGCGTTTTGGATGCGAACGGACGGGCGAACACAAATCTTCTCCATCACCGGGGATTATGCGACGCTCACCAACGGGAGCCTGAGTAACTACGTGGTGGAATCCACCTACCTACGGAGGGCATCGTGACCGAGCTAGCACTTTTGAACACCGCATACCCGGACACTAACCCGTGGTTCGACCTACGCGAATACCTAGTCAACGGCTGGCGCTCGACAGGCTCGCAAACATGCGGAGTCTCGGCCTTACCAAACCTACTTTTCTGGCCAATGCGACTCGTCGGGGATGACGCAACAAGCAATCAATTCATGGCGGGCATCCCACTAGCGCTCTTGCCACCGCAAAACCTACCCTTGCCGATTTACATGCCGGTCGGGGCCGCATACTGCTACGTGAACCGCACAAGCCGACTCATAAGCTATTCATCTAACACAATGGCCGGGTTGCCCCTGTGGGATCGAAAAGGCGAGCTAATCGTCACCGGAATGACCCCGCGAGGATTGCCGTTCTAGGAGGTCAAATTGCGCCTACAGCAACCGATCTACGTTGATAAGCCTGTTGCGTCGATCAAGCTAAAAATCAGCGCGACAGACGTGCCAACGTCCGCGAGCGTCACGATCACAGATATCCAGTTGCAAGCCGGCGAACAACCGACCGGAGTCGTGCCAAACCCCGCCGAAGTCGGAACAACGATAGGCCGGGCGCAATACCGCAACGGAGTAATCAACCCCGGCTTGCAAGTCGTCGCCCTATCCAACGCAGACAAAGCCGCGCCCGTATACATGCGAATCCGAGGCAAGGGCGAAACCCGCGTCGGCGCATACAAATTCGGGGCACTCAACGGCGTTGCCGAAGTAGACGGACTCAATCACTACGCCTCGCAAGGCTACGGGCGCGCACCGATCATTACCGAGCGCCAAGACCTCACACTAAACACAGTCCTAGCCGGACGCGCACACCTACAAGCATCATGGAATGAGAGGTCATAATGGCGAACGTTTGGGCATGGGTTGGCCTATCTTGGACCGACCGAATCCGGCTAGTGCTGGATCAGTACGGCGACCGAATCACCGACCTATCAATATTCGGCTGGATCGTCGCCAAAGACGGCACACTCACCGAAACATTCGACCCCGCGCAGCTCGACGCATACCGGGCAAAATGGCCGCACATCCGCTGGTGGGGTTGCTTCCGAAACATGGATGACCCCATAGATGGGCCATACACAATCTTCGAAGCGTTGCGCGACTCAGCGACCGCCCGAAACCGCCTCGCTGATGAAGTCGAAGCGAAAATGTTCGACATGTACCCGTGGCTTCACGGCGTAGATTTGGACATGGAAGCGGGCGGCAATGCGCGCTCGGCCGATTCCGAAGAGCTCTTTCGAGTCATCACCAACCGGGCGCACACGCTCGGCAAGAAAGCATCTGGCGCACTACCCGCACTGACAGCTACCGGTTCAGTCGGCGGTGAAAACTGGGTGCGCTACAAGCAGCTCGGGCAGATCCTCGATCACGTTTCAATCATGTCCTACGACTTCGCTTGGTCCGGTAGTGCGCCCGGCCCGGTATCTCCCGGCTTCTGGCTTGAACAGGTTTACGACTGGGCATACACGCAGATCGACCCGGGCAAGATCAGCATGGGCATTCCGCTCTACGCCTACTTCTGGTCGATCCATGATTACCCTTCATCCTGGGGAGCTACCCGGCGAGGCGTTTCAGGCACTTACTACAGTGCGTGGCAGTACTTCACCGGGGCGCGCCCTTGGTCGGACACCGGCACGCATGAGGCCATTGGCTGGCTCTGCTACCGCGATGAGTCCAGCAAGACGCTCTGGGGAGTGCTTGAAGGTTACGACTGGCTGGAAGCGACGCAATGGGATTCAGTGGCCGGCGCAGTCGGTGGAGAATTCCAGAGCAAGCAATACGCCGTCCGCTACGGGCAGCCGGCCACCGTGCCAATTTGGGGTGTCACCGACAACTCAGTCGGCAGCTCGCGGATTGATTACAAGATGCGCGCCGAGCCGGTCATTGCATCCAACGGGCAGACGGTAACCCCGAAAGTCGGCTTCACGCTCACAACCGAGCTAATCCAGCGCGAAGCAATTGCCGCGACAATCATTGACGATTATGCGTCGAGTAGCCAGCAGCTCAGCAACGTTTACAGTGAGCCTTCGGGCGCGTGGGCTTTCGAGCAAGTTACCGACACGTATAAGCAATATCGGGGCACAGGCGAACTCGTTTTTGATAACGCGTTCGGCGCGCAGCCACTCTATGCAATGGCACGCTTCCAGTTCGCAACGGGCGGCACGTTCTCGGTCACGTCGCAAGGCATCACCGCGGAACTCACGAACACCGGCACGCTGCGGCTCATGCGCGGCACAACGGTACTCCGCTCAACGAACGTCGGCGCGCAGCAGGTCGGAGCCACCGCGCAAGTTGGCCGGTGCGTGCTCGCCTTGCGGGTGCGTGAGGGCTCGGCTCGCGTGTACTTCTCCAACGCAGAAACAACGATTCCTATGCGACTCGAAGCGACCACCACGCCGCCCGGAGGCGCGACGGGCTACAAGGCAACCGGGCAAGCATGGATTGACCATATTTACTTGGGTGACGGGTGGCTCTATCAGCCACGCGAAGCAATCGAAGTAGAGATAAACGGTCAACGAAAAGTGCTCGGTCGAGTCGAGCGAACCAATGTCACATGGGATTCGCAAAACCGATTCCGACCAAACACCGACGTGGAAGAATCCGCAACCCGCGAAACCGGGTACGCGCTCGACTGGGTATTTACTCACTGGAAAGACGCGCCGATAAACCCCGGAATCGAAACTACGGTCACCATTCGGCCACTCGATCATGACGCATGGATTGGTCGCAATTACATTTTGGATCGCGACGGCGGATCGCTGGTGTACTTCACCGACGCGACAACCGTTGTCCACTGGCTAGGCCGCGCAGTCCTTGACTGGGGGTTACAGGGGGTTGCTCTATGGTCAATCGGGCAAGAGGACGTGAGAACCTGGTCGGCGATTGCTGGCGGTGAGTTCAGTCAAGCAAGTAAGCGTTTGGACGATTGAGTCAACTATTAATTTAGTTCCCAAATTGGTAGAATTAGGGGTATAAGAACGGCCTCGGAAAGTGCGGAAACACTAACCGAGGCCTACCCCGAATCTAGTATCAGTAGAAAGGGGCTACCTGCAATGGTACCCAATTCATCTTCCCCCGCCAAAACTTGCTCATTCGACGGGTGCGCGAAGAATGTAAAAACTCGTGGCCTATGCCAAGGCCACTACATGCAGAAGTGGAAAGGAAAGCCACTCACGCCGCTTGTTGGGCAGGCTCTCACGAACGGAATGACAAACCTTGAGCGCCTGATGTTTCGAGTCAAAAAGACCAAATCGTGCTGGAATTACACTGGCTCATTGGTTGATGGTTACGGAAGTTTCCACTACAAAAATCGTACATACCTAGCTCATCGGGCATCATACGAAATGCAAGTCGGCGTAATACCCGAAGGGAAGTTCCTTGACCATATTTGCCACAACCGAGCTTGCGTAAACCCGGCGCACCTCCGCGTTGTCACGAACAAGCAGAACATCGAAAACATCGCCGGTCCACACCGTGACAGCAAGTCGGGAATACTCGGCGTTGGATGGGATGCAGCTAAGGATAGGTGGGTTGCCAGAGTCATGCATCATGGCATCACCTACGATCTTGGAACGTTCCGCGACCCCGCCGAAGCTGGCGAAGCGGCAAGGGTGAAGCGTCTCGAATTGTTCACGCATAACGACATTGACCGTCGCGCATCATAACTACTACCTCAATGGCTCTCGTTTCGACGGGGGCCATTGCTATATCCGAAAGGTGATTTGATGCCTACGTGGCTCAACATTTCGACCGCCATAATCGAAGCCGACGAAAACCAAAAGGCCATAATCACCGAGCCGGTGATACTCGGCCTAATAACTCTCTTCGGCGTCATCTTCACAGCTTATCTAACCTATCTTGGCGTAAAAGCTAAGACCGACCGGGCACAGCAGGACTCAGACCGGCGCCGAATGTCGGCAATGGAAAACCGGCTGGACATGACCGAGCGGCGCAACGTGGGGCTATGGGCTTATTGCCGGGCTCTCATTGACCATATTTACAAAGGCGGGGGAGCGCCGCCGCCAGACCCGCCCCACACGATCAAAGACCTATTCGACTAGTGAACTGCTCCCCAAATGT
>NZ_NRGT01000087.1:0-1356 GCF_002332285.1 Glutamicibacter sp. BW77
CTTCTATGTCTCTAATGGATCTTGGCAGGTCTGGTACCCGCTGGCAGGATTGGTACCACTCCTTCGCAACGTGACTCATTCTATGTCTGGCGACGAGCTCGTCTGCCTTGTGACAGACCCGTCCGTTGCGTTGGAGGGCACCAGCCTGACCGCTTGCCCTGGCTTGATAAAAGGTTGACCGCACCAATGTGATGCGTGTCTCGTTAGAGATTTGCCGGACAAGACTTCATAACCAGACTGATGCCATCAATAACGGTATTCATCTGGGAAGAAGGACGTACATCATGACGATAGTGGCAGAACAATTCGCATATGTCATCGGTATAGATACGCACGCACAAACGCATACTTACGCCGTCATCGAGACTTCCACGGGTGCGCGAATCGCTTGCGAAGCGTTTCCCGTTAACAAATCGGGCATCAACCGTGCCATCGCATGGATTCAACGCAACTGCTCTGGAAACGTCTTAGCAGCAATCGAAGGAACCAATTCCTACGGTTCCTCGATCCGGCGTGCTTTGAATGAGCAGAGCATCCTCGTCACAGAGGTAAAACCTCCGCGGAGAAAGGCCCGTAACGGGGTCGGTAAGAGTGATCAGATCGATGCCATATCAGCGGCCATGAGTGTACTTGGGCACGAAATCGATACGCTAGTCAGCCCACGTCAGGATGGCACGAGAGCTGCGATTAGCGTCTTGCTCACGGCGCGACGTCGGGTAATTTTGCAGCGCACTTCGAACCGCAATGCACTGAACGCGTTGCTTCGCCAGATCGATTTGGGAATTGATGCGCGTAAAGCACTCAGTGACCGTGTTATTGGGGAAATAAGTGCCTGGCGTATTCGTGATCTTGACACGATTGACCAACGTGTAGCTCGCGCAGAGGCCGTGGAACTGGCTCAAGCGATCCTCAAAGCCAAGCGTCGTACCCAAGGTATTGATCTGGAAATGGCAGTCCTTGACGAGCAATTGGCGCCTGGCATGCAAGCACAACCAGGTATGGGCCCGGTGACCTTGGCCATTATTTTGGCGAGTTATTCACATGCCGGAAGGTTTCGATCTGAGGCGTCTTTCGCTGCGCTAGCCGGTGTTTCGCCGTTGCAAGCTTCCTCAGGCAACACCGTTCGGCATAGGCTCAATCGAGGAGGAGACCGACAACTGAATATGGCGTTGGACGTCATTGCTAAATCACGGATGCGATTTGACGAACGAACGCAGAAGTATGTGGAACGTCGCACGGCTGAGGGACGTACCTACCGGGAGATCAAGCGCTGCGTTAAGCGGTTTCTCGCTCGTTCCATTTTTAGGCAATTAGAGCAGATCATGTGTTGACAGAAACCATAAAAGGGTCTGTCAA